>JBOHYV010000001.1:0-28294 GCA_050738135.1 Rhodanobacteraceae bacterium
AAGGAAAGTAACCCGCGCGCCTTGGATGCGCGCGGAACCAGACATGGACGTCTTCAGTCCATGGCAGCATGAGCCGCCCAGTGCGTGGCGCGCCCGCGCCGCGGCGAGCCCCGCCACCCCCCCCCCGGAACGCAGCTCGATATTGACTCGCGCGCGGCGCCTGTCTAGCGTGCAGCCATGCGCAAGCGCAAGACGAAATCGGAAGTTGCCCAAATGGTGCAGCCGCCGGACGGGCCCGGCGATATTGATGCGCTTGCCGCGCAGCTTGCTGCCTATCTTCCACCCGGAGAGATCGAGCGCGTGCGCGGTGCCTACACGGTGGGCGCGCGTGCGCATGCCCGCCAGCGCAGGAAGAGCGGTGAGCCGTACATCACCCATCCACTCGCGGTGGCGACGATCCTGGCCGGATTGCGGCTCGACGCCGAGACGATCATCGCGGCGATCCTGCACGACACGCTGGAAGACACCGGCCTCACGCGCGTACAGCTGGAAACCGGCTTCGGCAGCATCGTGACCGAGCTGGTCGACGGTGTCACCAAGCTCGAGCGCGTGGATTTCGCAAGCAGGCTGGAGGCGGATGCGGAAAGCTTCCGCAAGATGCTGTTGGCGATGGCACGCGACCTGCGCGTGATCCTGATCAAGCTTGCGGATCGCCTGCACAACATGCGCACCTTGTCGGCGATGGCGCCGGATGCGCGGCGCCGGATCGCGCGTGAGACGCTGGAAATCTACGCGCCGATCGCCGCGCGCCTGGGCATGAACGCGATTCGCGCCGAACTGCAGGATCTCGGGTTCCGCAGCCTGTATCCCGACCGCTACAAGATCATTGCCTCGCGCATCAAGCGCACCGTGGGTGACCGTCGCGAGTCGATGGAGCAGATCGAGCATGCGCTGTCGGAGCGCCTGGCTGCCGACGGCGTTCCGGTGCAGATCATCAGCCGCATCAAGGCGCCTTACAGCATCTGGTCGAAGATGCGCAGCGAGCACAAGACCTTCGACCAGTTGATGGACGTGTATGGAGTCCGCCTGGTGACCGACACGGTTGCGCACTGCTATCAGGCGCTGGGTTCGGCGCATTCGCTGTTCAAGCCGGTGGAAGGGCGATTCAAGGATTTCATCGCGATTCCCAAGACCAACGGTTATCAGTCGCTGCACACGGTATTGTTCGGGCCGTTCGGCGCGCCGATCGAGATCCAGATCCGCACCGAGGACATGAATACCGTGGCCGAGCGCGGGGTGGCGGCGCACTGGACCTACAAGACCGACGCCGCGCCCGCCAATAGCGCGCAATCGCGCGCGCGCGCCTGGGTATCCGGCCTGGCCGACAACCAAGCCTCCACCCCGTCGTCGCTGGAATTCATCGAGAACGTCAAGGTCGACCTGTTTCCCGATGAGGTGTACCTGTTCACCCCGGCCGGCGACATCCAGTCGTTGCCGAAGAATGCCACTGCGCTGGATCTGGCCTTCGCCGTGCACACCGACGTCGGCATGCACGCGGTGGCGGCGCGGGTCGACGGGAAACTTGCGTCACTGCGTTCGCAGCCGGCGTCGGGACAGACCGTCGAGGTGATCACCGCGCCATCGGCGGCGCCCAACCCGCAATGGCTGGATTTCGCGGTGACCGGCAAGGCGCGCGCCGCGATCCGCCAGTACCTGAAACGCCTGCAACACGAGGACGCGATCGACTTCGGGCACCGCATGCTGGAAAGCGCGTTGGACGCCAAGGGCTCCAGTCTCGATGCGGTGCCGCCGGAGGTGCTGGACCGGTTTCTCGCCGAACACAACCTGCGTCGGCTCGAGGACCTGTTGTCGGACATTGCGTTGGGCAATCGCATGCCCGACCAGGTCGCAGCCAAGCTGACGGCAATGGGCGGCTCGGTCATCGGCGCCACGCGCCACCGTACCGAAAAAATCCGGATCAGCGGCGCTGAACGCGGAATCCTGAGTTTCGGCAATTGCTGCCATCCGGTGCCGGGCGATGACATCGTCGGTTACCTGTCGCCGGGCAAGGGCATCGTGGTGCATCGCGTGGAATGCCCCAACGTGATCGAACTTGTCAAGTTGCCCGAACGGCGCGTCGAGATCGGCTGGGACAACGAGGTGCAGGGTGACTACCGCGTCGAGCTGCGGGTGGAAGTCGTCAATCGTCCGGGCGTGCTGGCCACCGTCTCGGCCGCGATTGCAGAGGCCGAGTCCAACATCGACGACGTCAAGTACATCGAGCGCGGCGTGCAGGCCGCCACCCTGATTTTCGCAATCGAGGTGAAACACAGGAAGCACCTCGCCGATGTGATCCGGCGCATCCGCAACACGAAGGTCGTGAATGGTGTTTATCGCTATCCCCTGTAACCCCCGGACAACTTGCTGCGCCCGACAGGGGTCAGCTCTCCGCCGACAATCAGCACTAGAATCGCGGCAACACCAAGCTGCCGGAGAGTGAACGTGTCCACAGCCCAGCGTTTCCTCGCGATTTACGCCGGGGTGCTGACCCTGGTTCTGGCCCTCGCGGCCTTGTACGGGTTTGCCGCGACCGATCGGCATTTCGACGAGATCACCGTCCATCGCATCAACGTCGTCGAACCCGACGGGACCTTGCGTATGGTGATCTCGGACCATGCCGAACTTCCGGGTGTCATCGTGCACGGCCAGCAAAAATATCCGCCAACGCGACCGCAGGCGGGCATGCTTTTCTACAACGACGAAGGATCCGAAGTCGGCGGGTTGATCTTTGCCGGTCACAAGAATGCGAAAGGCGAAATCGTCGATTCCGGCGGCAGCCTGTCGTTCGACAAATACGGCGCCAGCCAGGTTGTGCAGCTTGCCGGCGTCGATGACAAGACCGACAAGTTTTCCGGCCTGAGTGTTTCGGGTTATGCGGGAGGGCACCGTTCCCGGCGCATCTGGGTCGGGCGCGACGGCAAGGGCGATGCAACGGTGGCGCTGATGGATGCGAAGGGACGCAGGCGGATTCTCCTCGACGTCGCGGCCGATGGCGCGGCCAGCATGTCGTTCCTCGACGCCAGCGGAAAAGTCATTGAGCGGTTTCCCGCAATCCACAAGCCGACACGAGTTCACTGACCAAGGAGCCACACGATGCCCCGTGCCCCGATCCATTCCGATGCCGCACCGAACGCCATCGGTCCCTACTCACAGGCCGTGCGCGCCGGCGACACGTTGTATCTTTCGGGCCAGGTGCCGCTCGATCCCGCGACCGGCGAAATGGTGGCCGGCGATATTGGCGCACAGGCGACGCGTGTGTTCGAAAACCTGGAAGCGGTGCTCGCCGCGGGCGGCGCCACGTTCGACGACGTGGTGCGGGTTGCCATCTACATGCCCGATCTCGGCAATTTCGGTGCAGTCAACGACGTAATGAAGCGGTACTTTCGCGAGCCCTATCCCGCGCGCTCGACCATCGGCGTGGCGGCGCTGCCGAAGGGTGCTGCGGTGGAGGTCGACTTGATCGCGGTGACGTCCGGCTGACCGCTCGGCCGCGGCACGCACGCCTTCCGCTACCCTTTACGGGTGATGGTGTCCGCCCGCGACCACGTCGATCCGCATGCCGACCCCGGCGTTGCACCGGTCACGACGCTGTCCGGCACAGGCCCGGCGCTGGCCGGGACCTTGCGCAAACTCGGCCTCGAGCGGGTGCAGGATCTTTGGTTTCACCTGCCGCTGCGCTACGAGGACCGCACCCGCATTACGTCGATCCGCGATCTCGTGGCCGGTGAATCCGCGCAGGTGGAAGGCAAGGTCGAAGCAGTCGAAGCCGGTTTCCGCTATCGACCCCAGCTGCGTGTCGAGGTCACGGACGCGTCGCGCGCAACGTTGGTGCTGCGGTTCTTCCATTTTCGCCGCCAGCAGGCGCAGCAATTTGCACCCGGTGTCCGGTTGCGCTGTTACGGCGCGATCCGCCACGGCCAGCACGGCCTGGAAATGGTGCATCCGCAGTATCGCATCCTGCACGGCGAGGTCGCGGTCGAAGCAACGCTGACGCCGATTTATCCGGTGACCGAGGGTCTGGGTCAGCAGCGGCTGCGCGGCGTGATCGACAAGGCGCTCGCGTGCTTGCCCGGTGAAACCGTGCTGGAATTGGTTCCGCGTGATTTGCTGGAGCCATTGGGATTGATGCCGTTGCGCGACGCGTTGCTGGGCGTGCACCGGCCGACGCCGGACGCGGATGTCCAGGCCCTGCTTGCGGGCCGGCATCCCGCGCAGCAACGGTTGGCCTTTGAGGAATTGCTGGCTCACCATTTGAGTTTGAAGCGACTGCGCGCAAGGGTCCGCAGGCATCGCGCTCCGGCGCTGCCTGCCGATCCGGATTTGCGCCGGCGATTCCTCGATGCGTTGCCATTCACGCTGACGCGGGCGCAACAGCGCGTGACCCGGGAAATCGGGCGCGACCTGGACAAACGCGTGCCGATGCTCAGGCTGATACAGGGCGATGTGGGCTCCGGCAAGACGGTCGTTGCCGCGCTGGCCGCGCTGCGTGCGATCGCGAACGGTCGGCAGACTGCCCTGATGGCGCCGACGGAGCTGCTTGCCGAGCAACACCTGCGCAGCTTTCGCGAATGGTTCGAGCCGCTCGACATCGAAGTGGCGTGGCTGGCCGGCAAGGTGACCGGGCGCGCGCGCACGAAGGCGCTGGCGCAGCTTGCCGCCGGCATTCCGATTGCCGTCGGCACGCATGCGCTGATGCAGGAAGGCGTGGAGTTCGCGCGGCTCGGACTGGTGATCGTGGACGAGCAGCACCGATTCGGCGTGCAGCAGCGCATGGCGCTGCGCGACAAGGGCACGGCGGACGGCGAGGCGCCACATCAACTGGTACTGACCGCGACGCCGATTCCGCGCACGTTGGCGATGTGTGCCTATGCCGATCTCGATGTGTCGGGCCTTGACGAATTGCCGCCGGGGCGCACGCCCGTGCGCACGGTGGTCATCGCCAACACCCGCCGCGACGAGGTGATCAAGCGCATCCGTGCGGCTTGTGCGGAAGGGCGACAGGCATATTGGGTTTGCACGCTCATAGAAGACAGCGATTTGCTGCAGGCGCAAGCTGCCGAAGTGGCCTACGCACAGTTGTGCAAGGCGCTCCCGGAACTGGCCGTGGGCCTTGTCCACGGACGCATGAAACCGAAGGAAAAGCAGGCGGCGATGGATGCATTCAAGAATGGCCGCATCGTCCTGCTGGTTGCAACCACCGTGGTCGAAGTCGGCGTGGATGTGCCCAACGCCAGCTTGATGGTGATCGAAAACGCCGAACGGCTGGGTCTCGCGCAATTGCACCAGTTGCGTGGGCGAGTCGGGCGCGGCAATGTCGCTTCGTCCTGCGCATTGTTGTACCAGCCGCCGCTGTCGAGCCTGGCGAAACAGCGGCTGGAAACCCTGCGCGAAACCAGCGACGGTTTCGAGATCGCGGAAAAGGACCTGCGCTTGCGCGGCCCCGGTGAATTGCTGGGCACGCGCCAAACCGGCGAGATGGGTTTCCGGGTGGCCGACATCGTGCGCGACGCCAGCTTGATGCCGGCGGTACAACGGGTCGGCGCCACGATGCTGCGCGAACATCCCGCGTTGGCGCGGCGCCTGATCGGGCGCTGGATCGGTGCCGCCGCGCGGTTTGCCGAGGCCTGAATCCGGTTGCGCGGATGTGGTCGGTGCACGCCTGGTCTTGCGGTTTGTTCGACCGTTGCGGTGCGCGGGCAACGGCGGGGGTGGTCGGCCACGAGGAGTAAAAGTCATGTCGAGCGCTGCCGTGGAAACCGATGTGCTGATCGTGGGCGCGGGCCCGGTCGGACTGTTCCTCGCCAACGAATGCGCGCGTCGCGGGCTGCGCTGGCGCCTTGTCGAGACGCACGCCTCGCAGTCGGAACATTCCAAGGCGCTTGCGATCTTTTCGCGCACCCTCGAAATCTTCGACATGGCGGGCCTGGCCGGACCGTTCCTCGAACTGGCCAATCGCGTCAACTCGATCCGCCTGACGACTCGCGATCGCACCCTGGCCCGCATGCCGTTCGCGCCCGACAACAGCGTGTATCCGTTTGTCGCGATGGTGCCCCAGGACGTGACTGAGCGCCTGTTGGTCGACGCCCTTGGCCGCAACGGTGGCGCGGTGGAGTACCGGACCTCATTCGTCGGCGCCGTCCAGCACGACGATCGCGTGGACGTGACGCTGGAGCGGAACGGCGAGCGGGAAACGACTTCCGCCGGCTTCGTGGTGGGCTGCGACGGTGCGCACAGCGCGGTGCGGCGATTGCTGGGACTGCCGTTCGAAGGCGGCGAGTACAAGGCGCGGTTCATGCTGGCCGACATCGAAACCAACGACGCGTTTCCGGCCGCGGAGATGCAGCTGTGCCCGAACAGCGACGGACCGCTCGCGATCTTCCCGATGAGCGCCACGCGCCGCCGCATCGTGGCGATGATCGACGATCCCGAAGGTGGGTCACCTTCGCTGGAATCGGTGCGCCAGCTGCTTGCCGAACGCGCGCCGCCCGGCATCGAAGCGCGTGCCCTCAACTGGAGCAGTTATTTCCACATCCACCATCGCCGCGTTTCGCGGCTGCGCGAGCGTCGCATGTTCGTCGCCGGCGACGCCGCCCACATCCACAGCCCGTTCGGCGGCCAAGGCATGAATACCGGGCTGCAGGACGCGTGGAACCTGGTCTGGAAGCTGGACCTCGTGGTGCGGGACCACGCCAACGATGCGCTGCTGGACAGCTACAGTGCCGAACGCGTTCCGGTCATCAAGGGCGTCATCGGGACCACCGATCACCTGACC
This sequence comes from Rhodanobacteraceae bacterium, assembly GCA_050738135.1. Classification (GTDB taxonomy): domain Bacteria; phylum Pseudomonadota; class Gammaproteobacteria; order Xanthomonadales; family Rhodanobacteraceae; genus 66-474. The sequence continues at coordinate 6,773 of JBOHYV010000001.1, forward strand.
CGCGCATTGGGTACGCCGAACCGCCTTGCCGAGGCCCTGCGCGACGCGGTGATTCCGCTGGTTTCGCGGCTCGCGCCGTTCCAGCACGCGGTCGTGCAAAGGTTGTCGGGACTCGGTATCGCCTATCACGGCAGTCCCGTCATCGAGGGCGCCGGCAAACGCTATCTCGACGATTCCATGCGCGATGGTTCGGGTGTCCGCAGCCGCTATCTGCTGCTGGTCGACGAAAACGCGGCACCCCCGGTGCTCGAAGGCGCCCGGCGGCTGGTCGATGCCCTCGCGGCGCTGGTGGAATTGCAACAGGTGGGGCGCCGCGGCATCATGCTGGTTCGACCCGATGGCCATGTTGCCTTCGAGGACGCCCGTGCCGGTGGCGCGGCGCTGGCATCCGTGCAAGCGCTGCTGGAATGCCAGAGCGCCGCATCGCGGGCACACGGCTTGCCTGCAAAATTGGCGCGGGTTACAATTCCGCCCTTGCCTTGAGCATTCACTGTCAGACGGACCCGCCATGAAAGCCGACATCCATCCCGACTACCATCCGGTGGTTTTCCAGGACGCAGCGTCCGATTTCGCGTTCCTGACGCGTTCGACGATGACCAGCGAGGAAACCGTCAAGTGGGAAGACGGCAATGAATATCCCGTGATCAAAGTCGATATTTCATCGGCCTCGCATCCCTTCTACACAGGCAAGCAGAAGGTGATGGATGCGGGCGGCCGCATCGACAAGTTCAAGCGCCGTTACGCGGGCGGCAAGAAGTGACGACAGGACGTCGTCATCCCGGACAGCACTTGGACGTGCTTTGATCCGGGATCCATGATTGGAATCACTCATCCCGTGCAGGCCATGGATGGCCGATGACACGGGATCCAGAACGAAACCCTCGTCATCCCGGACAGCACTTGGACGTGCTTTGATCAGGGATCCATGATTGGAAATCACTCATCCCGTGCAAGGCGAGTCGCTGCGTTTGCGAGATGCGACTGACGCATCTCGCGCAGCGGCAAGCGCCGTAGGCAGATGCCGAAGGCGGGCCATTTGTCCGAGGCAGGATGCCGAGGCTAATGGCGGACGGCCGATGACACGGGATCCGGAGCTGTTCCCCGACGCCTTTCGCGCATGCGCGAAAGGCGTTTTCATTGTCCGCGGGTAACCGCGACGCCTGCGTGAGTCTGCGCATCGTGCGATAATCGACCGGTTAAATCCAGCGAAGCGTCGAGCATCGCAACGTATTGCAGGAGGCTGCCTGTGTCCAACAAGAATGTCACCTTGACCGTCGCCGATCATTCCGTGGCCCTGCCGCTGGTGGAGGGCACCCAAGGGCCGAGTTGCGTCGACATTTCGCAGCTGTACCGCGAAATCGGGCATTTCACGTTCGACCCCGGGTTCGCTGCCACCGCCGCGTGCAGGAGTGCGATCACCTTCATCGACGGCGAAAAGGGCGTGTTGCTCTATCGCGGCTATCCGATCGAGCAACTTGCCGAAAAATCGCGTTTCCTCGAAGTGGCCTACCTGTTGCTGGAGGGCGAGTTGCCGACCCCGGCGCAGATGCACGCATTCGACGACCAGGTGACCCATCACACGATGATGCACGAGTCCCTGAAGAACTTCCTCAACGGCTTTCACTACGATGCGCATCCGATGGCGATGCTGGCGGCATCGGTCGCGTCGTTGTCGGCTTTCTATCATGATGCGGCCGACCCGGAAGATCCCGCCCAGCGCAAGCTGGCGGCGGTGCGGCTGATTGCCAAGATGCCAACCCTCGCGTCAGCCGCATACCGCTATTCGATCGGCTGGCCGATCCGTTATCCGCGCAACAACCTCGAGTACGTCGACCGCTTTCTGCACATGATGTTCGAGGTGCCGAGCGAGCCGCTGAAGATGAGTCCGGTCGTGGCCAAGGCGCTCGACCTGCTGTTTATCCTGCACGCCGATCACGAGCAAAATGCCAGCACCTCAACGGTGCGGCTGGTGGGTTCCACCGGCGCCAATCTGTACGCATCGGTGGCCGCCGGAATCACCGCGCTCTGGGGCCCCGCCCACGGCGGCGCCAACGAGGCGGTGCTGAAGATGCTGACCGAAATCGGCGATGCCAAAAATGTCGGCAAAGCGATCGCGCGCGCCAAGGACAAGGATTCGGGTTTCCGCTTGATGGGTTTCGGCCATCGCGTGTACAAGAATTTCGACCCGCGCGCCAGGATCATCCGTGAGATGGCGCATCGGGTGCTGGAAGAGCTCGGCGTCAACGACCCGTTGCTCGACATTGCGCTGAAGCTGGAAGAGGCCGCGCTCAAGGACGACTACTTCATCTCGCACAAGCTGTATCCGAACGTGGATTTCTATTCGGGCATCATCTACAAGGCGCTCAAGATCCCGACCAACATGTTCACGGTGATGTTCGCGATTGCGCGCACCGCCGGTTGGGTCGCCCAGTGGGTCGAACAGCATGAGATGCCCGGCGGCCGGATCGGGCGGCCGCGCCAAGTGTATGTCGGCGCCACCCCGCGCGATTACACGACGATCGACGAGCGCTCGTGAACCCTGAGAAGTCGCCGCTTCGCGAGCTGTAAAGTCGCGCTGTCGGCGCTGCAAAGGGCAAAGGAAATCGCGGATCCGGTTTAGTCTTGACTCTTGGCAGGGTGCGCAGCGGCCGACTTTACTCTTTCGTCTCTTCGCCCGTCTTCCGCTTCACCGCCTTCTGCCAGCAATTCTTCCAGTGCGGCCAGTGACGCACGCTGCTGAGGGCGTTCGTCGATCGGGTCGATCGGCGCCTGGCGAAGGGCGTCGCGTGGGAATACCGTGACGTCCACCGCGACATTGCCGGCGTGAAACAGCAACATCGGAAACTCGGCACTGCGTTGGCGATCCAGCCTGAGTGTGCGGGCCCGCATGTCGAAGGCGATGCCGTGCTCGCGCAGGAATCCGACCACGTCTTCCGGGACATCGTCGAACACGTGCAACCTCACCGGTGAATGGGTGTCGGCGGTGCCCTCCAGTACCGCGCCGACCAAACGCGGTTCGAAGCGCTCGAGGAAGCGCATCGCGTCGCGTGCGGCTTCGCGCCGCTTGCGCAGCGCACGCGGCTGTTCGTCGGCACGAAACAGGCGCTGGTGCTCGCGCAGCGCTTCCTCGATTTCGCGATTGCGCGGAAGGAAGCCTTCATCATCGACGCCGATGCGCTGTGCGGCCTTGCGTTTGGCCATCCTGAAATCCCGGATGCCATGCTCGGAGATCAGCCGCGCGGCTTCGAGTGCGATGCGCCGGCGCAGCTGGTGGCTGCGGCCTTCGGCATGAATGCGATGGTATCCGGCGGTCTTGTGCATGTCGAAAACGTCGGTAGCCGCGTTGCGGCCAGTGTCGCAAAAAGCGGGCACAAAAAGCAAAGGCTTGCTTGTCTTCCCCCTTCCAAGGGAAGGGGGATCGAGGGGGATGGCTTTTCGGCGTGCGTTGGGGCGCATATCACGTGACGACATCCCCCCGCGCCTGCGGCGCGACCCCCTTCCTCCGGAAGGGGTGAGACCTTCATGCTCTTCCCGAGTCCCGAGTCCCGAATCCCGAGTCCCGAGTCCCGAGTTCCTGCTCTCAAAAAATATCGTACGCCGGCGCCTTGTTCTGCTGCGCCTTCGCCTGGGCACGCAAGCGGTCGAGATCCTGGATCGTGAACATCTCGCTCATGGTGTCGGTATCGCCTGGTGGCGCCGGCAAGCCGGTGGCACGATCGATGGTCGCGGTGACGATGCCCGGCGGCATGGGAAGGCTGTTTTCGGGCTCGCCCTGCAATGCGGGTTCCATGAATGCCATCCAGATGGGCAGTGCGGTTTCGGCGCCGAACTCCCGGTGACCGAGCGATTTGAAATCATCGAAACCGACCCATACGGTGGTCACCAGGTCGCCGTTGAATCCACAGAACCAGCCATCGTGCCAGTCATTGGAGCTGCCTGTCTTGCCGGCCAGGTCAGTGCGCCCGAGTTGCTTGGCAGCGAAGCCGGTGCCGCGCTTGATCACGCTGTGCATCATCGAAGTCATCAGGAAGTCGTTGCGGGGATCGATCACGCGCGGCGCCAGCAGCGGCTTGTTCGATTCGCCCCGAGTCAATGCGTTGGCCGTGTCGGCGAGGGCGCCGGGATCGCCCGCGGCGCTGGCGGGTTGGGCGGGCGCGGCGGTGGTCTTGCCTTCGTCCAGCAGCCGCGCTTCGCAGGTGCGGCAGGCATGCAATGGATCGGCTTTGTAGACGGCCTTGCCGTCGCGGTTGTCGATCTCGGCGACGTAGTAAGGCGTAATCAGGAAACCGCCGTTGGCGAACACGGCGTAGGCGCGTGCCATGGCCATGGGCGACACCGAGGCGGTGCCCAGCGCCATCGTCAGGTTGTCCGGGATGGCATCCAGCGGGAATCCGAAGCGGGTGGCGTATTGGCGTGCGTAGCGCACGCCGATGGCATCCAGCAGCCTGATCGCAACCAGATTCACCGATTGCGCGAGGGCCTCGCGCAGGCGCATCGGGCCACGAAACTTGTCGTCGTCGTTCTGCGGGGTCCACAAGCCGCCCGGCGTGGACGGATCCGGCAGCACGATCGGTGCGTCATTGATGATCGAGGCCGGCGTGTAACCGCGATCGAAGGCAGCGGAGTAGATGAAGGGCTTGAAACTTGAACCCGGCTGGCGCGCGGCCTGCACCGCGCGATTGAATTTGCTCAACTGGAAGTTGAAGCCGCCGATCAGTGCTTGCACCGCCCCGTCATCCGGTGACAGCACCACCATGGCCGCCTGGGCAGCGGGGATCTGTTCCAGTTCCCAGTGACGCGCGTCGCCACCCTTGGCCTTCGAAGGCCTGGCCGGTGCTGCGGATTTTGCGTCGGCGTCGAGTACCTCGCGCACCCGGATGACATCGCCGGGTTGCAGGATCGAGGCCGCGCCCTTGCGACCGGTTTTTGCCTTGCGCGCGTAGCCGAGCGCCCATTTCATGTCGGTGGCGGAGAGCGTGGCGGTTTGGCCACCCTGCACGTACACGTGCGCCGCTTCCGCATCGACGCTTGTGACGATGCCGGGCAGCAATCCGCTGGTGTCGTCGTAGTTTGAAAGCGACTGTTCCAGGGCCGCGCCGGTGGCGGGTTGCGGAAGCTCCACGTGCGCTTCCGGCCCGCGGTAGCCGTGGCGGTGGTCGTAATCCTCGAGCCGGCTGCGCAGCGCGTGGTTGGCGAGTGTCTGCAGATGGCTGTTGATCGTGGTGCGAATCACGTAACCGTCCGTTTCCGCCTGGTTGCCGAGCTTTTGCAGGGCTTGCTTGTGCACCATGGCCGCGAGGTACGGCGCAACGACCTGGACAGGGGGTTCGTGCGGCGACGCGTCATCGGGCGCCGCGATGGCCTGCTGGTATTCGGCACGGTCGATGAAATGGTGCGACAACATCTGCCCCAGCACCCAGTTCCGGCGCGCGATCAGGCGCTGCCTGTGGTCGATCGGGTTGACCGCCGACGGCAATTGGAAGCTCGAGGCGATCGCCGCGCATTCGGCCAGCGTCAATTGGCCGATCTTCTTCCCGTAGTAGTAACGTGCCGCGGCGGCCACGCCGTAGGAACGGTGGCCGAGGAACATCTTGTTGAGGTACAACTGCAGGATCTGGTCCTTGGTCAGCTCGTGCTCGATGCGGAACGCGGTGAGGATTTCGGTGATCTTGCGGGTGTAGGTTTTCTGCGGACTCAGAAAGAACTTGCGCGCCACCTGTTGGGTGATGGTCGATGCGCCCTGGACCTTCGCGCCGTGGTGCAATGCGACTGCAATCGCAGCCCGGAAAATCGACGTTACGTCGATCGCCGAGTGGTGGTAGAAATTGGCGTCTTCCGCAGCCAGCACTGCGTTCTTGAGGTTGTTCGGCACGTTCTGGATCTGCACGGGATCGCGGCGTGCTTCACCGAACTCGGCGATCAGCTTGCCGTCGGCGGAGAGGATGCGCAGCGGCACCTGCATCTGCACGTTCTTCAGCGAGGCGACCGAGGGCACCCTGGGTTCGAACAGCCAGTAGGTGATGCCGCCCGCGATGACCCCGAGCACGATCAGGCATGCAAGGCCGATCAACCCGATCAGGGCCAGTCGTTTGAAGAGTCTCATGCGGGTTCCGGGTCGGACACGAAATCAGGGGCGGACGATGCGCGGGCGTCGCGCGCGGCGGCGTTTGAATGCAACGGGTTTCAAAGTATAGATGCTCGTTTCGGATGCAGGTTCCGCCGACCGGCGGAAGGCGCTTTCGTGCGTGGCGCCGACCACGCGCGCGTCACCGGTGGGCGCGCGAGCGTCATGTGTCAACTCGCCTCGCCAAGGTGCAGCGTGGACGGGCCAAAGTTCCAGACGAGGAAGAGAGCTTGCGGATTTGTGACGCACGTCTGACAGAATTTGTTACGGAACGAGCATCATCTCAAGCTGAAAGTGCCTTAACATCATGGGCTTGTGAGCACTTTGCAAGGTTATTGATATTCCGTTAACTTTCGTATCTAATGCACTCGCGCAAGCCTTGTGCGCAGCGGGCGCGGGGAAGGGGAAATTCAAGTGGGACTACTGACAACCAATTCTGCGCCGCTGATAGGCGTCGACATCAGTTCGACTGCGGTCAAGTTGTTGCAGTTGAACCAGGCCGGTTCCCGGTACCGCGTCGAGCATTACGCGGTCGAGCCGCTGCCGCCCAACGCCGTGGTCGAGAAAAACATCGTCGAGGTCGAAGCGGTCGGTGACGCGATCCGGCGTGCCGTGCAACGCTCGGGCGCGCGCACCAAATTCGCTGCCGCGGCGGTCGCGGGTTCCGCGGTGATCACCAAGGTGATTCCGATGCCCGCCGACCTGTCCGAAGATGATCTGGAAGGCCAGGTGCAGGTCGAGGCCAACCAGTACATCCCTTATCCGATCGAGGAAGTCAGCCTGGATTTCGAGCCGATCGGGCAGGTGAAGGACAACCCCGAGATGCAGCAGATCCTGCTGGCTGCCTCGCGGACCGAGAACGTGGACATGCGCGTTGCGGCGCTCGACCTGGGTGGTCTCACCGCCAGGTTGATCGATGTCGAAGTGTTCGCGATGGAGAACGCATTCCGCTTGATCGCCGACCAGTTGTCGGTGTCGCGCGACTCGCTGGTGGCGCTGGTCGACGTCGGCGCCACCATGATCACGTTGTCGGTGCTCAAGAACCAGCGCACGATCTATTCGCGCGAACAGGTGTTCGGCGGCAAGCAGCTCACCGATGAAGTGATGCGCCGCTACGGCATGTCCTACGAAGAGGCGGGCCTGGCCAAGCGCCAGGGTGGGCTGCCGGAATCCTATGAAATCGAGGTGCTGGAACCGTTCAAGGAAGCGATGGTGCAACAGGTCAGCCGTCTGCTGCAGTTCTTCTTCGCGGGCAGCGAGTTCGGCAAAGTCGATCAGGTCGTGCTGGCCGGCGGCTGTGCGTCCATTCCCGGTGTCGTCGACATGGTGGTGGAACAGCTCGGCGTGCCGTGCGTGGTGGCCAATCCGTTGGCCAGCATGTCGCTGTCGCCGCGTCTGCAGGCTCAGACCCTGGCACAGGATGCGCCGGCACTGATGATCGCCGCAGGGCTCGCCCTGAGGAGCTTTGACTGATGGCCAGGATCAACCTATTGCCATGGCGCGCGGAGCGGCGCGAACGCCGCAAGCGCGAATTCTTCAGTCATCTGGTCATCGCGGCGGTCGCTGCGATCGTGCTGGTGCTGCTGTGGGGCTTCTGGGTGAGCCTGCGCATCAACAACCAGAACAGCCGCAACGCCTACCTCAAGAGCCAGATCCAGCAACTCGACGTCAAGATCACCGAAATCAAGAATTTGCAAAAGGTCAAGGACCAGCTGCTTTCACGCAAGCAGATCGTGGAAAAACTGCAATCCAGCCGTTCCCAGATGGTGCACCTGTTCGATCAGGTCGTGAAAACCATCCCCGCCGGCGCGCGCCTGACCGAATTGAAGCAGCAGGGCGACAAGCTCACCCTTGACGGCGTCGCGCAGTCCAACGCGACGGTTGCGCAATACATGAAAAACATCGAGGCGTCACCATGGATGGGGCCGGCGCAGCTGGTCAAGACCGAGAATGTCCACGCCGATTCCAATACCCCGTACGAATTCGAGCTGGTGGTGACGCTGGGTACGCCGAAGGCCGACGCTAAAGGCGCCCCAGCCTCCGGTTCCACGGCTGCCGCGCCCGCCGCAGTGAGCGGCCCGGAGGTGGCTGCCGCCGCGCCGGACGCAGCGACCGCGGTCGCTGCGTCGCCTGTTTCCGCGCCGGCCGGGAGCGCAGCGAAGTCCGCGGCAACGACTTCGAAGGCGCCCACTGCCGCGCCCGACCCAAAGCCGATGACAGCGAAGGCCCCTGATGCGTCCACGGCCAGGGGAGGGGTGAATCCATGAAATTTTTGGACGAACTGCGCAACCTCGACCGCAACAATGTCGGTGGATGGCCAAAATCGATCAAGGGTTTTTTCATCGCCATCGTGGTCATCGTGATCCTGTTGCTCGGCTGGTACTTCTACATCAGCAATCAGCAGGAAAGTCTGACCTCCGGCCAGCAGCAGGAGGTCCAGCTCAAGCATGAGTTCGAGACCAAGCAGGCCAAGGTGGTGAACCTTGACGCGCTGAAGGCGCAGCTTGCGCAGATGAACGAGATGCTGAGCCAGATGTTGCGTGAGCTGCCGAGCAAAACCGAGATGCCCGCACTGCTGGTCAACATTTCGCAGACCGCCCAGGCCGCAGGCATCGACCCGGAACTGTTCAAACCCGCGCCCGAGGTTCCGGAACAGTTCTACGCGGTCAAGCCGATCTCGATCAAGATGGAAGGCACCTATCACCAGTTCGGTACATTCATCAGCGGCGTGGCGTCGCTGCCGCGCGTGGTGATCCTCACCATGCACAACGTTTCCTTGAAGCCCGCCCAAACCAGTGGCGGCAAGGACTCGCCGCCGCTCGGCGACAAGCTGGTGCTGCAGGGCACGGTGCAGACCTATCGCTACCTCGGTGATGAAGAGTCGAAGGGCGACAAGCCAGCGGCCAAGAAGGGAGGGAAGTGACCATGCGACCCACCCGAATTGCCGTTGTCGTCGCGACGTTTGCCGTGACGCTGGGGCTGACGGCTTGCAGCGGCCAGGGCGATCTGCACAGCTGGGTTGGGCAGATCGAGGCGCGCAAGGGCGCGCCGCTGCCCGCATTGCCGGTCGTCAAGACATTTGAAACCTACCTGTACCAGGATCAGGACCAGCGCGACCCGTTCGAGCCGGCGCCGCCACAGGCCGGTGTGCAGAATACCGCGGGACCGCACCCGGACCAGAATCGTCCGCGCGGGCCCTTGGAAGCTTTTCCGCTGGACAGCCTGAAGATGGTCGGAACGATCGGTGCAAAAGGTTCCATCGAGGCCTTGGTCAAGGATCCCCAGGGCGTGATCCACCAGGTTCACGTCGGCGATTACATGGGTCAGAACTACGGGCATGTCACCCAGGTGACTCCAAGCGAGGTGGACCTGGTCGAGCTGATACCGAACGGATCGGGTGGCTGGATGGAGCGCGACGCGAGCGTCGCACTGGGCGAAAAATGACGATTGATCGGGGGTTACGTTCATGATGACCAAACCTGTTCACTACCTCGGTCGCTCCAGCGACGGCCCCGTCCGATGCGGACGCGGCCGGGTGGGGTTGCTGGCGATGCTGTTCCTGCTGGTGGCGGGACCGGCCGCGGCGGCCACTACCTTGCAGAGCGTCAGTGCATCGCCGCTGCCCGGTGGCAAGGTCCAGGTAACCCTGACCTTCTCCGGTCAGGTGGCCGAGCCGCAGTCGTTCAGTACCAACACGCCGCCCCGGATCGCGCTCGATTTCGCGGACACCAGCAACGGGCTTGCAAAGCGCCACTATCCGATCAATCAGGGCACCGCGCAGGCAGTCAGCGCGGTTGAAGCGAATGGCCGCACACGCGTGGTCGTGGCATTGACGCAACCCTCTCCGTACGTGACCCGCGTCGAGGGCAATCGGGTCGTCGTGACGATCGGTGACGGCATGGCCGCCGCGACGGCTGCCGCCCCGCCTGCGGCTGCGCAAGCTGCGCCCGCACTGGCGGCGGTGCCCCCGACACCGCCGTCGGAGCGGGCGGTTGCGGTGGCTGCCGCAAATCCGGACAAGGCCGCCGGAATGGCCGACGGCAATGTCATCACGGCGGTCGATTTCCAGCGTGGCGGGCACGGTGCCGGCAAACTGGTGGTCGATTTCAGCCAGGCGGGCGCCGCGACCAGCATGCACGCCAACGGCGATACCACGACCATCGATGTCGCGGGCGCCAACCTGGCGGCCTCGCAGGCGCGCCGTCTCGACGTGTCCAGCTATGCCACGCCGGTGCGCAGCGTCAACACCCACGCCGTTCCGGGGGGTGCGCGGATCAACGTTGACACGCGGGGCGTGGTGCAGACCTCGGCGTATCAAACCGGCAATGAATACGTGGTCGAATTCTCGCGCCCGACCTCGAGCGAACACAGTGCGCTGGGTGCGCCCAAGCCGGTCGTGTACAAGGGCGGGCGTGTGACCTTCAATTTCCAGGACATCCCGGTACGCTCGGTGTTGCAGCTGCTGGCCGACGTGTCCAAGCTCAATATCGTGGCGTCCGACAGCGTGCAGGGCGACGTGACGTTGCGCCTGGACAGCGTGCCTTGGGATCAGGCGCTGGACGTGATTCTGCGCGCCAAGGGCTTGGCCAAGCGCCAGAACGGCAACGTGATCTGGGTCGCACCGCAAACCGAGATCGCCCAATACGAGCAAAACATCGCCACCGCGCGCGAGAAGCAGCTGACCAGCGCGCAACTGGTCACCGATTACATCCACATCAACTACGGCAACGCCAAGCAGATTGCCAATCTGCTCACCACCAGCGCCAAGGCCAGCAACGTGGGTGGTGGCGGCGGTGGCGAGGGCAACAATGATCGCGGGTTCCTGTCGCCGCGCGGCAGCGTGACCTACGACGAGCGCACCAATACGCTGTTGATCAACGACACCCCCGAAAAGGTGCAGGAAATCCGGCAACTGGTGTCGGTGCTGGATCGGCCGGTCAAGCAGGTGTTGATCGAATCGCGGCTGGTGGTCGCGACCGACACCTTCACGCGTGAACTCGGCGCCAGCCTCGGCGTCGGCATGTTCCACGTCAATCCAAGCGGTCAGACATTGTTTACCGGGCCGTCCGCCGCCAGCATCACCACGGCCGCGGGCCAAGGTTCTTCCGCGACCGGAGGGGGCGTCAGCATCCCGCAGGGCCTCAACGTTGACCTGCCGGCGACCACCGCGGCCATCCAGGACAGCGGCTTCGCGGTCGGGATCCTGGGCAGTGACTACATGTTGAACCTGGAGCTGACCGCGGCGCAAGAGGAAGGCCGCAGCGAAACGATTTCGCAGCCAAGGGTGGTGACCGCCAACAACCAGGAAGCCTCGATCCAGCAGGGCGATCAGATCGGTTATCTCACCTTCCAGAACTCGGGCAACGGCGGCGGCGCCGGCACCGCCACGGTGCAGTTCAAGAACGCGGTGCTGGAGCTTGACGTCACCCCGACCATCACCTCCGACAACCGCGTGTTCATGAAGCTCAAGGTCATCAAGGATGCGATCACCAAACTGGTCCCGAACCCGGGCGGCGGCTTCGTGCCACAGCTTTCCCATCGCGAGATCGACACCTCGGTGCTGGTGAAGAACGGGCAAACGGTGGTGCTGGGTGGCGTGTACGAGTTCACCAACGAACACGACGCGAAAAAGGTGCCGTTCCTCGGCGACATCCCGATCCTTGGCGCCCTGTTCCGCGACAAGGAGGATATCCACAACAAGGCGGAGTTGCTGGTGTTCATCACGCCGCACATCCTGGGGCAGGAAACGACGGTGGACTGACGTTTCCGGTTCGGCGGAAGTGCAGGAACGGCGCGGGTGACCGCGCCGTTCGCTTTTGGCGACGGCAGTGGTTCAGCAAACTTTTACCCCTGACTGTGGTCTACTGGACACATGTCAGCAGGAAGTGCTCAAACCGGTACCGTTGCCTTGCCGCGTGAAGTGCCGCCCGATGATGCCGCTTCGCCGCTGCATACCCGGTTCACCGCACTGCGTGACGCGTTGCAAGCCGAAGTCATCGGCCAGCCCGCGCTCGTCGAACGCCTGCTGATCGCACTGCTGGCGGATGGTCACCTGCTGGTGGAAGGTGCGCCGGGCCTTGCCAAGACCACCGCGGTCAAGGCCCTGGCCACGCGCATCGAAGCCGATTTTCATCGCGTGCAGTTCACGCCGGATCTCCTGCCCGCCGATCTCACGGGCACCGACGTCCTGCGTCCCCAGACCGGTACGTTCGAGTTCGAACGCGGCCCCTTGTTCCACAACCTCGTATTGGCTGACGAAATCAATCGAGCGCCGGCCAAGGTCCAGTCCGCGTTGCTGGAAGCCATGGCGGAACGCCAGGTCACGATCGGTCACCGCTCGTGGCCGTTGCCGAAGTTGTTTCTGGTGATGGCGACGCAGAACCCCATCGAGCAGGAAGGCACCTTTCCGCTGCCCGAGGCCCAACTCGACCGATTCCTGCTGCATGTGCCGGTGCGCTACCCCGCAGCCGGCGCCGAACGCGACATCATGCGTCTTGCACAGCGTCGTGCGCGGGATGAACTCGGACCGCACCCGGCACCCGATCGGCTGTTGACGCAAGCCGACATTTTTTCGGCACGCGAGCAGGTGCTGGGTCTGCACCTTGCCGAAGGCCTCGCAGAATACATTGTGCAACTGGTGCTGGCGACCCGGGACCCGCGGCCGTGGGCGCCGAAATTGTGCGACAAGATCGACTGGGGCGCGAGTCCGCGCGCCAGTATCGCACTGGAACGCTGCGTCCGCGCGGCTGCATGGCTGGCCGGTCGTGATTACGTGCTGCCCGAGGACGTGCAAACACTCGCACCCGACGTGCTGCGTCACCGGGTGTTGCTGGGTTACGAGGCCGAAGCCGAAGGTCTGCGCGTCGATGATGTGGTGCAGACCTTGCTGGAACGTGTCCCTTTGCCCTGAATGCTGCGCGACGATACACCCCCTTTGGAACGAAGGGGGTCGCGCGAAGCGCGGGGGGATGCCACCGCCTGAAGCGAAAGGCCATCCCCCTCATTCCCCTTCGCTGGCGAAGGGGAATACCCGAACCGTTCGCACCCATCATGTCCGCCGCTGCCACTAATCGTTCAGATCATCCAGACGGCGTCACGCGCGTTGATCTGGCCGAATTGATCGCAATGCGCGCGCGCGCCGGCAAGCCGGCCGGGGCACACATCCACACGCGTACGTCGCTCGCCGGCGGCCATGTCTCCGCGTTGCGCGGGCGCGGCATGGACTACGCCGAATCCCGCATCTATCAAGCGGGCGACGACGCGCGCAACATCGACTGGCGGCGTACCGCGCGCAGCGGCAAGTGGCACACCAAGCTGTTCGAAGCGGAGCGCGAGCGCAGCCTGCTGCTGTTGGTCGATACCCACCCGACGATGCGCTTCGGAACGCGCGTCCGCTACAAGTCCGTGGCTGCGGCGCGTGCGGCGGCGTGGTTGGCGTGGACGTGCGTGCGCGGCGGTGACCGGGTGGGCACGTTCGCGTTTGGCAGCGTGCGTGACGCGGTCGATCCGCACGCGGGAACGCGCGGTGCGCTGAACGCGTTGGGAGCGCTGGTGCGTTGGGACGCGCTGGCCCGCAGTGGCGACGCAGCGGGCGAATCCCTGTCGATTGCGCTGGTGCGCGCACGGCAGCTGGTGCCGCCGGGAAGCCGGGTATGGCTGCTGTCGGATGGCTGGTGTACGGATGAAGCGGCGCCGGCCGCCCTCGTGCGCATGGCGCACCACGCTGATCTACGGGTGGTCATACTGGTTGATGCGCTGGAACGCGAGTTGGCGCCGGCAGGTTCTTATCTGTTCGAATCGGGTTCGGAAAAGTTCGCAATCGACCTCTCCCGCACGTCAGCCCGTGCACAATTTCGCGAATGCCTCGCACAGGGTTGGCAGCGGCTTTCCCGGGCCTGCGATGGTGCGGGCGTGGCATGGACGGCGCTGGCGACGAATGACGAACCCGACGCCGGCTTGGCCGCCTTCCTGCGCAGGCGGATCAGGCGGCCATGAATCCGCAAGGTCCCGTGCTGCGCGATATCCACCTGCCGTCGGCAGCATGGTGGCCGCCCGCGCCGGCTTGGTGGTTGCTCGCCGCCGCGGTGGTCCTGATCGCAGCGGGTATTGCATGGTGGCTGCGGCGCCGTGCGCGGTTGCGCCCGTTGCGTGCGACGTTGCGGGAGATCGATGCCATTCGATCCGCATTCGAGCGCAGCGGCGACGTGGTGCGGCTGACCGAGAACGCGTCGTACCTGCTGCGACGGGTTGCCTGCAGGATCGATCGCGCTGCCGCGAGCCGCAGTGGTACTGCATGGCGAGTGTTCCTGCATCGTTACGCGCGTGATGCCGCAACCTTGCGGGCAATCGATGCTCTGGCCGAGGTGCGCTTTCACGCGACTCCGGCGGTGGACGCGGCGGTGCTTTTGCCCGCACTGCGCACCTGGTGCCGTGATGCGTTGCACGCACGGGCTGCGGCGGCACGCGCCGGAACGCCGGCGCAGATGCAGCGGGCGACATCGCCATGATCTTCGCCTGGCCATGGATGTTCCTGTTGCTGCCGCTGCCGTGGCTGGCGTGGAAGCTCCTGCCGCCTGCCGCACCGGGTGCGGCCTTGCACCTGCCGCAGCGGGTCGAGCTCGCGCGAACCGCAGCGGGTGTCCGCACGTCGCGCTGGCGACTGGGCGTGGCAGCGCTGGCGTGGTTGGCGCTGGTGTGCGCGGCGGCGCGCCCGCAACAACCGGCGCCGCCCCAGGCATTGACGCACACCGGGCGGGCCCTGATGCTGGCGGTCGATTGCTCGGGCAGCATGGCGATCGAGGACATGCGTTTCGGCGATCAGGCGGTCAGCCGGTTCGCCGCGGTCAAGGCGATTGCGCGACGCTTCATCCGCGCACGTTCCGGCGACGACGTAGGGTTGATCCTGTTTGGCACCCACGCGTACCTGCTGACGCCGATGACCTTCGACGTGAACGCGGTCGCCAAACAGATGACCGGCGCTGCGATCGGACTGGCCGGGCGCGAAACCGCGATCGGGGACGCGATCGTGCTGGCCGTCAAGCACCTCGAGGCGCTGCCCGCGCGCGCGCGGGTGCTGGTCCTGCTCACCGACGGCGTCAATACCGCGGGCGCCGTGGCGCCGCTGGATGCCGCCAGGCTCGCCAAGGCGGCGGATGTCCGCGTCTACACGATCGGCGTCGGCTCCGATGCGCGGGCGTTCAGCGTGTTCGGCATGCAACTGCCAGTGGCCAACAACGCACTCGACGTGCAGGCGTTGTCGCAAATCGCGAGCGAGACCGGCGGCCGGTTCTTCCGCGCCGGGAACGCCGATCAATTGGCGGCCGCCTACCGCGCCGTCGACGCGCTGGAACCGCTGGCGCGCGGCGAGTCGATGCTGCGTCCGGATCACGAGTGGTATCCGTGGCCATTGGGGCTGGCGTTGTTGCTGGGATGCATCCTGTTGCCGTGGCGTACATGGCTGCCACGCAAGGCAATGCAGGCATGAACGCCATCGATTTTCCGCTGCATTTCCTGCGTCCATGGTGGTGGCTCGCAATGGCACCGTTGCCGCTGGCGTTGTGGATGCTCGTGCGCAGCGTCGGCGGCCGTGCAGCGCTGGCGCGCCTGGCCGATGCTGCATTGCTGCCGCACCTCGTCCATGACACCGGTTCGCGCAAACGGGTGACGCTGGCGCTGTTCGGGTTGGCGTGGCTGCTGGCCGCCGCCGCAATGTCGGGCCCGGCGTGGCAAAAAGTCGCGACGCCGCTGTACGTCAACGGTGCGGCGCGGGTGGTGGCGCTGTCGCTGTCCAGCGACATGCTGGCGACGGATTTGAAGCCCGACCGCATGACCCGTGCGCGTTTCGCCGTGCGCGATCTGCTGGATGATGCGGGCGACGCGCGTACGGCGCTGGTTGCCTATGCTGGTGCGGCGTTCACGGTCGCACCGTTGACCGACGACAAACGCACCGTCCTGAACCTGTTGCGTGCGCTGCAACCGGACGTGATGCCGGTGCCTGGCAATGATGCCGCCGCCGGCATCCGGCAGGCGGCCACGTTGCTCAGGCAGTCGCACGTGCAAGGCGGCGAGATCGTGCTGGTGACCGATACTGCCGATGACGAGGCGGTGGAGGCGGCGCGCGCCGCCCACGCGCACGGCATCCGCGTGGATGTGCTGGGTGTCGGCACCGAGCAGGGCGCGCCGGTGCCGCAGCCTGGCGGCGGCTTCGCGAATGGGGCGAACGGATTGTTGCTGGCGCGACGCGATAATTCTGCATTGCGCGCGGTCGCGCGTGCAGGCGGCGGACATTATGCGGTCCTGCAAGCCGACGGCAGCGGCGTGGCGGCGCTGGGAGCACCCGCCGCCGAGCGTGGGCGCTCCGACCACCGCGAACGGGCGCAGTTGTGGCGCGACGGCGGCATCTGGCTGTTGCCCGCACTGCTGATTCTCGCAGCACTGGCGTTCCGGCGCGGCTGGCTGCTGGTGCTGGCGGTGCTGGTATTGCCGCTCGGCGTGCCGGTGGCGCACGCCGGAACGAGGTGGGAATCGTGGTTCTCCAATCGCGATCAGCGCGCGTTGCAGGCGTTGCAGCACGGGCATGCGAGCGAGGCCCGGAAACTGGCGGCTTCACCGGCGCTGCGGGGCGCGGCGAACTATCGCGCGGGCGACTACGCCGATGCCGCCAGGGCCTTTGCGCAAGGCCGCGGCGCACGCTCGCGTTACAACCTCGGCAATGCATTGGCGAAGCAGGGCAAGTACAAGAATGCGATTGAGGCTTACCGGAAGGCCTTGCAGCGCGACCCCGACATGGTCGATGCCCGCGCGAACCTGGACTCCGTCGAGAATTGGTTGAAACGGCACCCGAATCACGCGACGCAGCAGGGCGCACAGTCCAGCCAACGCTCGGGCACGGCGCCGAACCATGGGTCGTCGTCACGGGGCTCAGACTCGCAGCCGGGGGCGAACCATGGGCAGAATTCAGCGCGAAACGGTGCGGGAGGCGCCACGCCGCAGGGCGCCCAGGGCGGCACGCGGCCATCGGGTCGCGACGGCGCATCGGCTGGCGAAAACGCGGAGCAGCGTCGGCAGGCCAGTCAAGCCGCACAAGGCCTGGCGCGTGAATTGAAACAGGTGGGGCCGGGACAGCGTTCGCGGCCAGCCGGTGGTGGACCGGCTTTTGCGCTGGGACGATCCGGACGGACGCGCGATGACGGATTGAATGCGCAGCAACGCGCGATGTTGCACGCGGTGCCGGACGACCCGGGCGCATTGCTGCGCCGCAAATTCCGGCTGGAGTGGGAACAACGCAACGGGCAAAAGCCGGAGGATCGGCAACCGTGAGACGCTGGTGGTGGATCGCGCTGTTGGTGTTGCTGGCGCCGCTGGCGCAGGCAGGGACCCCCTCGGCCGCCTCGGGGTCGGTGCATGCGTTCCTGAATCGCAGCCACGTCAGCCTCGGCGACGTCGTCACCCTCAACATCCGGTCGAGCGGATCGATCGGAACCCCGGACCTGTCGCCACTGCAGAAGGACTTCCAGGTACTCGGCACGTCGCGTTCCCGCAGCGTGCAAATCGTCAATGGCAAGACGACCACCATGTCGCAAATCGGTGTCGCATTGAAACCGCTGCACGGTGGCACCCTGGTCATCCCGCCGTTCGACGTGGGCGGTGCGAAGACCCAGGCGCTGACGTTGCACGTCGGCGCGGCGCCATCGGGAGGCATCGGCAAGGTCGGCGACCCCGTGTTCATGGAAACGGCGGTGCTATCGAGTTCGCCCTGGGTGGGCCAGCAAACCGTCTATACCGTGCGTTTGTTTTACCTGCCTGGCGTCGATGGCTCGCTGGGCGATCCGACTGCCGACGGTGCACGCCTGATCAGGCTCGATCGCGATCACCGCTACACCACCGAACGCAACGGTTACACCTACAAGGTCGTCGAGCGCAGCTGGGCATTGCTCCCGCAGCGCAGCGGTGCGATCACGGTACAGGGGCCGGCGTTCCAGGGGCGGCAGTTGGCGCCGGGAAGTCCCAACTCGTGGTTGCGCAATCCGAACATGTTTCTCAACCATCCCAACGCGCTGTTGAACGGTCAGGTCCCGGGCTTTGGCACCCCGGTGGACGCGACGGCGCCGCTGACGCACATTGAGGCACGCGCGGCGCCCGTGAATGGGGGCAAGCCGTGGCTGCCGGCGCGCAAGCTGCAGTTGAAGCTGGCCGGACTGCCGGCGAACGGCAAAGTGGATGCGGGTGCGCCGTTGACGGTCACCTTGAGCATCAGCGCTGACGGGCAACCGGCCGATGCGTTGCCGGAACCTCAATTGCCGCCGATTGCGGGGGCCCGCGTCTACCCCGATCAGACACGCGATGCGACCGACGACACCGGACAATGGCTGAAAGGAAGTCGCACGCGCAGTTTCGCGATCGTGCCACGGCGCAACGGAAAGCTCATGATCCCGGCGATCACCCTGAGCTGGTGGAATGTCACCAGCGGGCGTGCCGAGAAGGCGACTTTGCCGGCACACACGTTGCACATCAGGGGGGTCGTGGCGAATGCACCGGGTCCGTCGGCGCCACCCGGCTCGACAACCGTGGCCAGCCATGGTGTCGGTGTGCCGCCGGCTTCTGCCACGTCGACGTCGGTTCCCGTCGCCGGCGCGGCAGCGGGGGCATCGCTGATCTGGCGTGACATCGCGCTCGCAAGCCTGGCGTTGTGGGGGCTCGTGATTCTGGTGGCGGGTGCGTGGTGGTGGCAACGGCACGCCTTGATGCCGCCATCTGCGGACGAACGGCCGGCGGGAACACGGCAAAGCGAGGGTACGGCGGACTCCACGCCGGATCGTGCTGCAACAGTGCCGATCGCGGCAGCGGACGAAGCCGCGGCAAGCCCCCATCCCCGGGCATTGCAACGGGAAACGCTGGATGCCGCGCGCAGCGGCGATGTCGCGGCGTGCGAGCACGCGGTGCTTGCCTGGGCGCGTGTAACGCGCCCGGAGATCACCCATCTCGGCGCGCTGCGTGAGGCGCTGTCCGATGGTGCGCAGCGCGAAGCGCTGGACCTGTTGCAGCGCGTGCGCTGGCAGGGCGGCGACGCGGCGCATGCCTGTGCTGCGGTGGCGCAAGCGTTCGCGCACGGCTTCGCATGGCGTGAAGATGACAAGTCCACGCGCACCCGTACTGCGGATCTTCCGCCGTTGTATCCGTCTTCCTGATGGAACATCCTCCGGCGTACTCATCCCCCGCCGCTGCGCGGCCACCCCCTTCCTGCGGAGGAGTGAAGGCGAGCTGCGTGCTGCTTCCGCGGACTTGCAAAAGGATGACGGCGGTTCGGCCTTTGCTTCCCGCTTCGGAACAGGATCGACGGGATGGCTCTTTTCAGGTCGGATGCAGTGCCTCAAATGCCTTCGAGTGTGACGTGCAGGCGTTTCGCGGCGCGACGCCAGGCTTCGGCCATTTCGCGATCGAACGCGCACAGCACGATGCGATGCGGCGTCAGCGTGCGGTTTTGTTCTTCGGCCAGCACCGCGAGGGCAACGCCCGCGGCGACGTCACGCGGATAGCCGTATACCCCACAACTGATCGCGGGAAACGCGATGCTGTCGATCGCGTGCTCACGCGCCAGCGCCAGCGCGTTGCGATGGCAGGCCGCGAGCAGGCCGGACTCGTCGTGGTTGCCGCCGTGCCAAACCGGACCGACGGTGTGGATCACCCAGCGCGCGGCTAGCTGGAATCCCGGCGTGATCCGGGCTTCACCGGTCGGACAGCGCACGCCGGGATGGACCTCGGGAATCGCGCGACAGGCTTCGAGCAACTGCGAACCCGCGGCGCGGTGGATGGCGCCGTCGACCCCGCCACCCCCAAGCAATGTTTCGTTCGCCGCGTTGACGATCGCATCGAAGCGCAACGTGGTGATGTCGGATTGGATGATTTCGATGGACATGGCAGCGACGGGGTCGCCGGTTGCTGGAACTTGCCTCAAATGCGATGAACCCCTCTCCCTCCGGGAGAGGGGCAGGGGTGAGGGTTCGAAAATGAAGGAACGTCAAGGCATTGCCGAACCCTCACCCGCTCTTCGGGCACCCTCTCCCACAGGGAGAGGGATTTTTTGAGACAGGTTCCAGCCTCGCCATCCCTGACTCGGCAAGCAAGCCTCCCTGCCTCGGGCGTTCGGACCGGCGCGAACTGCCACTGGCAGTTCGCAAGCGCCGTCCCTTACCCCGGAGGGAGAGGGAACAACGTTTTCAACGCGACTGTTGCTTCAACAGGTCACGAATCTCGGTCAGCAACACCACGTCGGGCGGGGTTGGCGGTGGCGCAGCTTCCTTCTTCGGCATCGCCTTTTCCAGCAGCTTGATCACGATGAAGATTGCCAGCGAGATGATGATGAACGCGATAATGGTGTCGATGAACGCGCCGTAGGTAATCGCGACTTCTTTCCTGGTGCCGGATGCGGCCTGGATCACCACCTTCATCCTGGTGAAGTTGATGCCCCCCGTGAGCACGCCGAGAGGTGGCATGATGATGTCGCTGACGAGCGATTTGACGACCGCGCCGAACGCGCCGCCGATGACCACAGCGACGGCCAGATCGACGACGTTGCCACGCATGATGAACGCCTTGAAATCTTTCGCGAAGCTCATTGCGTACTCCTTGTCTGAAGTGACGAGTGCCTCCCCTGCCGCGGCGTGCCCATTTAGGCACTGCCGCAGGCAGCACGCAACCCCTGTGTCTTCACACGATGCGCCCTCGCATTTCCGCAATGCCCTGCAATTCGGCGCGGAACCGGTCACCGCGCTGCAACGGCCCCACTCCCGCCGACGTACCGGTGAAGATCAGGTCGCCGGGTTTCAGTTCGAACAATTTCGAAAGTTCGGCAATGATGCCGGCGACGGGGAAAATCATGTCCGCGACGTCGGTGTACTGACGAATTTCATCGTTGACAGCCAGCGACAGCCTTGCGTGCGTCGGGTGGCCGACTTCGCCCGCTGCGCGCAATGCCGATACCGGCGCGGAGGCGTCGAAGCCCTTGGCGACGTCCCATGGCAGCCCCTTCGCCTTCATCGCGGCCTGCAGGTCGCGGCGGGTCAAATCAAGCCCGACGCCGTAGCCGAATACGCAATCCATCGCGTGTTCCTCGCGGATGTCGCGGCCGCCTTGCGCCAGCGCCACCACCATCTCGACTTCATGGTGCAGTTCGTGCGTCGCCGATGGATACGCCACGTCTCCCCCTTCCGACACGATCGCATCGGCCGGCTTCATGAAGAACACCGGGTTCGCGTGGCTTACCGTCTGTGCGTCCATTTCCTTCGCGTGCGCCGCGTAGTTGCGGCCGATGCAATAGATGCGGTGCACGGGGAAGCGCGCGTCGCTGCCCTGGATCGGCAGGCTTGGAGGGGGCAGTGGATCGAACAGGAATGGCATCG
>JBOHYV010000002.1:0-25269 GCA_050738135.1 Rhodanobacteraceae bacterium
GCCGTACAAGGCAAGCCTGCGGCGTGCGGCGGCTCGGTGATTTCTGGTACGACGGCGAGATTCATGACGGTTCTCCATTGGACACTCACCATCGAGTCGTGCGGAGCGCCGGAAACAGCCGTCCAATTCCGGCGAACCGGAATTGCGCGACTCATCTCTCGGGTGGCGTGCAACGCCTCCGCAGGAGTTGGCACCGTGCGAAACCTCGGGGTCTCGCGGGTTGCCCCGGCTTCCAAGGGCCTGTCCCTCAGCCGGTCTCGATGAGCAATGCAAGCAATCTACAGACCGCACAAACCGATGTCAATGGACGTATAGACGTCCATACATCCATATCAGATTTGTACGTGGCGTCTTCTGCCCGGCGTTGCGGGACGAGGCTTCGACCTGAACGGCCACTTGCACAACGCCGCTGGGGGCGACGCCGTGCGGACGGACTCTGACTGGCGAGCCGCGCCCATGAACCGTATCCCGGCATCCGTGGCAACGCCATATCGCTGGGCACCGAAAAGCCGGAGGAAGCCGACGTGCCTTCAAGGCGCCCAGTGAAGGCTGCGGCGTCATCATGCCCGTCGCGGAAACCTCGTGGGCGCCGCGTTTCGGGATTCGCCGATCGCCACGGGGTGATGTGGATGGGCAACTGCAGTCGATCGGAGCCGCGCGTAAACACCCCATCAAGGGCTACGACGACGCAACCAGGCCCGGCCCGCGCAACGTATACGTCCGGGCGGATTCGGCGCTACCCTGCAACCGTCTTTCGTTGGGGATCCGCCATGACACGCACCCGCCCTACCCTCCTGGCAGCCGTCTGCCTCGCGGCGGCTATCGCCCTCCCGACTTGGGCAGCCGCGGAAACCACCGCGCAGGCAATGCCCGAATACATGGCCATGCTGCGCCACGCGATCGCGATGCAAACGGTCGAGGGCAAGGACCAGGTACCGGCGTTCGCGCGATACCTCGCGGGCAAGCTGGAATCGGCGGGCTTCGCCAAATCCGACATCGAGATCATTCCGGTCGAACACACGGCCGCGCTGGTGGTGCACTACCGCGGCAGCGGCAAAGGCAAGCCGATCCTGATTTCCGCGCACATGGACGTGGTCGCGGCGAACGCCGGCGGCTGGACCGATCACGAACCGTTCAAGCTGGTCAGGGACGGACCCTACTACTACGGTCGTGGCGTGGCCGACATGAAGAACAACACCGTCGCCATCGTCGAGACCTTCATGCGCCTGAAGCGCGCGGGCTTCGTACCCAGCCACGAAATGATCCTGGTGTTCTCGGGCGACGAGGAGACCGCCATGGCCTCCACCCGCGTACTGGCGAAGCGCTATCACGATGCGGAATTCCTGCTCAACGGGGACGCGGGCGGCGGTACCTACGATGCAAACCTCAAACCCGTGATGTTCGAAGTGCAGGCGGCCGAAAAGACGTACGCGGATTTCCAGCTCACCGCCACGTCCAAGGGCGGCCACTCCAGCGAACCCAGTCCCGACAATGCCATCTACAAGCTGGCCCAGGCGCTGGATCACGTCGCCGCGTACAAGTTTCCGGTGAAGTACAACAAGATCACGCTGGCGTCGTTGAAGGCCACCGGCGACCACAGCAAGGGCCCACTCGCGCAGGCGATGCGGCAATTCGCCGCTCATCCGGATGACGCGAAGGCCGCGGCCGTGATCTCCGCCGATTCAGCCTATGTCGGCCAGATCCGCACCACCTGCGTCGCGACCATGCTGAGCGCCGGCCATGCCCTCAATGCATTGCCGGAGCGCGCGACCGCCAACGTCAACTGCCGCATTTTCCCGGGCATCAGCATCGCCTCGGTCCGGGCCCGACTCGCCAGGGCCATCGCGAATCCCGCGGTGAAAATCAGCGTGCGAACGCCGCCGCCCGTGACGAGCCCGGCCTCGCCGCTGCGCCCGAACGTGATGAACGCCGTCGCTGCCGTCGTCCACCAGCGGTTCCCCGGGTTGGAGATCGTGCCGGGCATGTCCTCCGGCGCCACCGACAGCATGTATTTCCGCAACGCAGGCGTGCCCTGCTACGGAGTCAGTCCCGACTTCGCCATACCGGGCGGCGAACACGCGCACGGCTATGACGAGCGGACGCTCGCAACCGAGTTGCCTGCCGGGCTGGACTTCTGGCACAGCCTGCTGGTCAAGCTTGCCCAATAATCAGCCGGAAGACCGGCGCAAACATGCAACTGCGCTGCACCGCGAACCGGTGATGCGGCTAAAATGACGGGTTTGCCGATAGCCGCGAACCCATGTCCGACGCCAACAGCCAGCATCATCAGGAGACGGGGCGCCGCCGCACCTTCGCGATCATCTCGCATCCCGACGCGGGGAAGACCACGCTCACCGAAAAGCTGCTGCTGTTCGGCGGCGCGATCCAGATGGCCGGCGCCGTCAAGAGCCGCAAGACCGCGCGCCACGCGACTTCCGACTGGATGGCGCTGGAAAAGGAACGCGGGATTTCGGTGACATCTTCGGTGATGCAGTTCCCTTACGCGGGCCGCATCGTCAACCTGCTGGACACGCCCGGCCACGCGGACTTCTCGGAAGACACCTATCGGGTGCTGACCGCGGTTGATTCGGCGCTGATGGTGATCGACTGCGCCAAGGGCGTCGAGCAACGCACGATCAAGCTGATGGAGGTGTGCCGGCTGCGCACCACGCCGATCATGACCTTCATCAACAAGCTCGACCGCGAAGGGCGCCCGGCCATCGAACTGCTGGATGAAGTGGAATCGGTACTGAAGATCCAGTGCGCACCGGTCACCTGGCCGATCGGGATGGGCAAACGCCTGAAGGGGGTATATCACCTGATCCGCGACGAGGTGCACCTGTACGAATCGGGCCGCAATTTCAGCCGTCAGGATTCGACCATGCTCAAGGGCTTCGACGACCCGCGTCTCGCGGAACGCATCGGTGCCGACACATTGGCCGAACTGCGCGAGGAACTGGAGCTGGTGCAAGGCGCCTCGCATCCATTCGACCTGGAAAAATATCTTGCCGGCGAACAGACGCCGGTGTTCTTCGGCTCGGGCATCAACAATTTCGGCGTGCAGCCGCTGCTGGACTTCTTCGTCGAACACGCGCCGTCGCCGCAGGCGCGCGCAACGGCGACGCGCGAAGTGTCGCCCGATGAAGAGGAACTTTCGGGCTTCGTGTTCAAGATCCAGGCCAACATGGACCCCGCGCACCGCGACCGCGTGGCGTTCCTGCGCGTGTGCTCCGGCCATTACGAATCGGGCATGAAGACGTTGCAGGTGCGCACCGGCAAGGAAATGAAACTGGCGAACGCGCTGACCTTCATGGCCAGCGAGCGGGAGATCGCCGAAACCGCCTACCCCGGCGACGTGATCGGTCTGCACAACCACGGCACGATTTCGATCGGCGACAGCTTCAGCGAGGGTGAAAAGCTGGTCTTCACCGGCATCCCCAACTTCGCACCGGAACTGTTCCGCCGGGCACACCTGCGCGATCCGCTGAGGATGAAGGCGTTGCGCGCGGGGCTCGCGCAGTTGTCCGAGGAAGGCGCCACGCAATTCTTCCGTCCACTGATGTCGAACGACCTTATCCTGGGCGCGATCGGCGTGCTGCAGTTCGATGTCGCGGCGTATCGCCTGAAGGACGAATACGGCGTCGATTGCGTGTTCGAGAACGTCGCCGTCGTCACCGCGCGTTGGGTGCATTGCGATGACGTCAGGAAACTGGCCGAGTTCCGCGAACGCAACGCCACGCATCTTGCGCTGGATGCGGCCGCTCAGCTGGTTTATCTCGCACCGACCCGCGTGAACCTGCAGCTGGCCCAGGAACGCTGGCCCGATGTCACCTTCTCCGATACACGCGAGCACATGCGCGCGGCGATCTCGTAGCCCGGATGCAAACGCTGCACGCAGACGCCGGGCGCGGCGATTTCGTAGCCCGGATGCAGACGCTGCACACAGGCGGCGTCGGAATGCGGGGAGGAGGGACCGCGAACTCCCCGGATTACGCTTCGCTTCATCCGGGCTACAGGTCCTTCCCCGATACACGCGCGCACATGGGCGCGCGATTTCGTAGCCCGGATGCAGACGCTGCACACAGGCGGCGTCGGAATGCGGGGAGGAGGGACCGCGAACTCCCCGGATTACGCTTCGCTTCATCCGGGCTACGGGTCTTGGCGCGATGTCACGTTGACGGACACCCGAGAGCACGCGGGAGCGGTGGCGTAACTGCCTCGTCGCCATTCAAGGGGGCTTTTTCTCGCGGCGCTACACTGGCGAGTCCTTCGCACGGAACCAGACGCATGAAGGTAAAAGCCGCGGTCGCGCACAAGGCCGGTGCGCCGCTGACGATCGAAACCGTTGATCTCGAAGGCCCGCACGCGGGCGAGGTGCTGGTGCAACTGAAGGCCACCGGCATCTGCCACACTGACGCGTACACGTTGTCGGGCGATGATCCGGAAGGATTGTTTCCCGCGATCCTCGGCCACGAAGGTGCGGGCATCGTGGTCGAAACCGGTCCGGACGTGACGTCGGTGAAAAACGGCGACCACGTGATCCCGCTGTATACGCCCGAATGCCGCGAGTGCGAATACTGTCTCAACCCAAAAACCAATCTCTGCCAGGCGATCCGCGAAACTCAAGGCAAGGGCCTGATGCCCGATGGCAGCAGCCGTTTCTCGATCGGCGGCGAGCCGATACACCATTACATGGGCACGTCGACCTTCGCCGAATACACGGTGCTACCGGAAATCGCGGTCGCGAAAATCCGCGAGGATGCGCCGTTCGACAAGGTCTGCTACATCGGTTGCGGCGTCAGCACCGGCATTGGTGCGGTGATCAATTCGGCGAAGGTCGAACCCGGCGCCAAAGTGGTGGTGTTCGGCCTCGGCGGCATCGGACTCAACGTGGTCCAGGGCGCACGGCTTGCCGGTGCGGCGATGATCGTGGGCGTGGACTTGAATCCGAAGCGCAAGGAACTCGCGGAGAAGTTCGGCATGACGCATTTCGTCAATCCGAACGAAGCCAAAGGCGATCTGGTGCCCTATCTCGTTTCATTGACGAAGGGCGGCGCCGACTATTCGTTCGAGTGCATCGGCAACGTCAAGGTGATGCGCCAGGCGCTGGAATGCTGCCACAAGGGCTGGGGCGTGTCATGCATCATCGGTGTGGCGGGCGCGGGGCAGGAAATTTCGACGCGCCCGTTCCAGTTGGTCACCGGTCGGCGCTGGATCGGCACCGCGTTCGGCGGCATGCGCGGACGCACCGACGTGCCGAAGGTGGTCGACTGGTACATGCAGGGCCTGATCGGGATCGATCCGATGATCACGCACCGCCTGAAACTCGAAGACATCGACAAGGGCTTCGAGTTGATGCACAAGGGAGAGTCGATCCGCAGCGTGGTCATTTATTGAGCGCGGCACGCGCGCAGGACGGCATCGCCTGCCGGGAAGTTGGCGGACGGTGTCCGCCCTGCAGCAAGTTCGCACCAAGGTAAGGAAACTCCATGGAAACGATTTCCGAACAACGCTGCTTCGGCGGCACGCAAGGTTTCTACCGGCACGAATCGAAAGCCTGTGCCGGCCCGATGACATTTGCGGTGTACACGCCTCCGCAGGCCACGCACGGCAAAGTTCCCGCATTGATTTACCTTGCCGGATTGACCTGCACCGCGGAGACATTCCCGACCAAGACCGGAGCCCAGCGCGTCGCCGCCGAGTTGGGGCTCATGCTCATCGCACCGGACACCAGTCCGCGTGACACCGGCATTGCGGGCGCCACCGACGACTGGCAATTTGGTGAAGGCGCCAGCTTCTATGTGGATGCCACGCAACCGCCGTGGTCGACACGTTTCCGAATGGAGACCTATGTCGTCGACGAACTGCGGAGCCTGATCGCGGAACACTTCCTTGCGGACATCACGCGTTGCGGCCTCATGGGCCATTCGATGGGCGGCCACGGCGCGCTGACGCTGGCACTGCGGCACCCGGGCCTGTTCCGTTCCCTGTCGGCATTGTCGCCACTTGCTGCCCCCACGCGCGTGCCATGGGGACAACGCAAAATCTTCATTCTTTACCTCGGCGAAGACCCGGAGGAATGGAAACGCCACGACGCCTGCGAGCTGTTGCGCGCCGGGGCGAGCTTCCCCGGAAAAATCCTGGTCGACCAGGGCGCAAACGATCCCTATCTGAAGGAACAACTGCGCCCGGATCTGCTGGAGGCGGCCTGCCGCGACACCGGCCAATCACTGAAGCTACGCATGCATCCCGGTTACGATCACAGCTACTGGTTCGTGCAGAGCTTCATCGAGGACCATTTGCGCCATCACGCGCAAGTTCTTTGTAGCTGACGGCTTGCTTTACAATTCATAGCTGTTTACTTTACAATCTTCTACGCTGGCTTTACAATCGCTGGCATGCCCCAAAGCCGCTCTGATCCGATCGATGCCGCCTTGCTTGCCGCAGTCACGGCACATCCGCGCGACCTCACCAGCTTCGTCGCATCACAGCTCGGTGTCAGCAGGCAGACTACCGCTGCGCGCGCGCGCGCGCTGGTGAAATCAGGGCTACTTGCCCGCTCGGGAACAACACGTCCGACTTATGTGCTGGGCCCCACCCGGTTCGGCGAGTTCGCTTATGCGTTGGAAGACCTGGCCGAGGATCGGGTGTGGAGTCAGGACGTTGCGCCGCGACTGAACAATCTGCCCGCGAACGTCATCGACATCGCGCATTACGGTTTGACCGAAATGGTCAATAACGCCATCGATCATTCCGAAGGCAAAAAACTGTCTGTCACAGTGTTGTCCAATGACGGTCGCACCACTCTTTGGGTCGCCGATGACGGCATTGGGATCTTTCGCAAGATCGCCGCGGCCCTCGATCTGCCGGATGATCGTTTCGCCTTGCTGGAGCTGTCCAAAGGCAAATTCACGACAGACCCCGCACGCCATACTGGCGAGGGCGTGTTCTTCACCTCGCGAGCCTTTGATCATTTCGAAATAGCCGCCGGCGGCCTTGCTTTCGACCACTTGGCCGGTCACGACATGGATGTGCTGCATGAGAACAAACCCGAAGACGTCAAATCGGGGACAACGATCATCATGTCGGTCGCCACGGATTCCGCCCGAACGCTGAAGCAGGTATTCGAGGAATTTTCCAGCGGCCCCGACGACTACAGCTTCGCCAAGACCATCGTTCCGGTCAGGCTGGCGCAAGTCAGCGACGAAAACCTGATTTCGCGTTCGCAGGGCAAGCGCCTGATGCAGCGCGTGGATCAATTCCGATGCGTGATGCTGGATTTCACGGGTGTCACAACAATCGGCCCCGCCTTTGCCGACGAGGTATTTCGCGTGTTCGCGCGCGAGCACCCGAAGGTCGAGATAATGCCCATACACGCCGTACCCGAGATCCAGCAAATGATCCGGCGCGCCGAAATCGCTCGGGACCGGCAAAAGGGGAGCTGAAAAGCGCAAAAACCGGGTCAGAGTGCAATTTCCGGCGCCGTCTGCACAACCCGGTCGGGCCAGGCTGGAAATTGCACTCTGACCCCGGTTTTTTACGCCACGTGCAACGAACGCTGCGAATCCGCGCCGCCGTGCACGATCTTCGCGCGCAATTCCTCGGGATCGAAATCATCCACATTGATGAACTCGGCGGTGACATGGCGCAGGCGTTCCAGCTGCACGCGTTCGGTTTCGGAAATAGCGCCGTTCTGCTCGGCCTCGGCGAGCTGTTCGAAGTAGTCGTGTGACCGGATGCCGCCAGCCTTGACGGCCTTCAGGAATTTGCGTTCGATCGGCTCGGCCGCAACCACGTCCGGCAGCAGTGCGTGCATCCGCCCGACCGGGTTGTTCCGGGTCTGGGTGAGATAGATGCCTTGGACCAGCGCATCGCGTGCGCTGTTGGGCGCGGTCAGGATTGCCGCCACGCGTCGGCCCAGCCGATCGGACGGCGGTACCTCACGCCGGCCGAACGGAAACACCAGCGTGTGCACGACCCACGCGACGGGTCGCACCGGAAAATTGCGGATCACACCATCCAGCGCCATCTGCATGCGCCAGACCGCATCGTGGAAGGCCCAGGCCAGCATCGGCCGTTCGGCTTCGGGACGGCCTTCGTCTTCGTAGCGCTTCAGCATCGCCGAGCAGATGTACAAATATGACAGCACATCGCCGAGCCGCGCAGAAATCTTCTCCTTGAATTTCAGCTTGCCGCCCAAGACGCCCATCGCGGTGTCGGCCAACAGGGCCAGCGCGGCGGAATAACGATTCAACTTGCGGTAGTAGCGGCGGGTGTAATCGTCGCCGGGAACGCGTCCGAACTTGGCCCAGGTGAGACCCAGCACGAACGCGCGCACCGCGTTGGAAATGCCGAAACCGATGTGCCCGAACAGCGCTTCGTCGAAGGTCCGCAGCGCCTTGCCGCGATCGGGTTCGTGTGTGGCGTGCATTTCCTTCAGTACCCACGGATGGCAACGGATCGCGCCCTGTCCGAAGATCATCAGGCTGCGGGTCATGATGTTGGCGCCCTCCACCGTGATCGTGATCGGGGCGCCCTGCCAGCAACGACCGAGGTAGTTCGACGGTCCCAACTGGATGCCCTTGCCGCCGTGCACGTCCATCGCGTCTTTCACGATTTCACGGCCGAGTTCCGTTGCGTGGCACTTGGCGATCGCCGACGCCACCGCGGGTTTCTCGCCGCGATCGACCGCCGCGGCCGAAGCGCGCGAAAGCGCGACGGTGGCATAAGCGTGACCGCCAATGCGTGCCAGGGCTTCCTCGACGCCCTCGAAACGCGCGATTGCGAGGCCAAACTGTTTCCTGATGCGTGCATACGCGCCGGTCGCGGCCACCGCCATCCGTGCAAAGCCGGCCGCGCTCGACGGCAACGAAATCCCGCGCCCGACCGACAGGCATTCCACGAGCATCCGCCAACCGTGGCCCGCCATGTGGGGACCACCGATCAGCGCATCGATCGGTACGAACACATCCTTGCCGTGCAGCGGTCCGTTCTGGAACGGGATGTTGAGCGGAAAATGCCGGCGCCCGATTTCGAGCCCCTTCGTTTCGCGCGGTATCAACGCCAGCGTGATGCCGAGATCCTCCTTGTCTCCCAGCAGATGCTCCGGGTCGTACATCCGGAAAGCCAAACCCACCAAGGTCGCGACCGGCGCCAGCGTGATGTAGCGCTTGTCGAAGGTGAGGCGCAGCCCCAGGGTGTCCTTGCCGTCGACTGTCTGCTTGCAGACGATGCCGTAGTCGGGGATCGAGGTGGCGTCCGAGCCCGCGTACGGGCCGGT
This sequence comes from Rhodanobacteraceae bacterium, assembly GCA_050738135.1. GTDB lineage: Bacteria > Pseudomonadota > Gammaproteobacteria > Xanthomonadales > Rhodanobacteraceae > 66-474. Next base: position 9,281 of record JBOHYV010000002.1, read on the forward strand.
CAGTGCAAAGCACGGCACCTCGCGGCCATCGGCAAGGCGCGGCAGATAATGGTTCTTTTGTCCTTCGCTCCCGTACTGCAGCAGCAGTTCGGCCGGCCCCAATGAATTCGGCACCGCCACCAGCGAGGAAAGCGTCGCCGACATGCTCGACAGCTTCTGCAGTACCGCCGAATGCGCCAGTGCGGAGAATTCCTTGCCACCGTAGCGCTTGGGAATGATCATCCCGAAGAAACCTTCGCGCTTGATGAAGTCCCACATCTCGGGCGGCAAGTCGGCGATTTCATGGGTGATGTGCCAGTCATCGATCATCGCGCACAGTTGTTCGCACGGACCATCGAGGTACGCCTGTTCCTCGGCGGAGAGCTGTGGCTTCGGTTCGGACAGCAAACGCGACCACTCGGGCTTGCCCGAGAACAACTCGCCCTCGAAACCGACCGTACCGGCGTCCAGCGCGATCTGTTCGGTTTCCGACAGGCTGGGCAGCACCTTGCGGAACACCTTCAGCAGCGGCGCCGAAAACAGCGCACACCGCAGGGTCGGCACGTTCAGGGGCACTGCAACCAACACCACGAAGATGCCCAGCAATACCCACGTCGGAACCGGTGCGGCCAAGCCGTATCCCACCACGAGAATGGTCACAACGGTCGCCAGCGTCCACTGCCACAGCCGGTTGCGGAAGTACGCACATGCGCAACCGACGATCGCGACGCAGATCAGGGTGACGATGGTACTCATTGCACACCTCGCGTGCTGAGCCCCTCTTCCGGTGGGAGGGGGGTTGGGGTGAGGGTTCGGCTCGGCGTGGAATCCCGACCTGACATCGTACCCTCACCCGCCCGATCGCTTGAACGGCTGGCTTCTGCAATCCGTGACTTCGCGGTTTCAAGCGATCGGGCACCCTCCGCCGGAGCGCGGGGGGAACGTTCCGCGAGTGTATTCAAAAAAGGTTCGATTGCGGCGGTGAAGGCCGCGTTGTCGTCGCCCGCGAGCATGTGGGTCGCGGATGCGACTTCGACGTTGCGCGCGTGCGGCACGGCTTGCAGGAATTCGCGGACCGTGGCGTCGGACACCACGTCGCTTTGGCCGCCCGTGATCAACAATACGGGCACGTCGAGATTGCGCGCGGCGTCCATCAGTCGCTGCTGCTGGCGCTCGCCCTCACGCGCAACCGTATCCAGCATCGCCGGATCCCAATGCCAGCTCAGGCGCCCGTCTTCGCCGCGCCGCAGCAATTGCGCAAGTTCGTGACGACCCTTGCGCCGGCGCCGTTGAGGGAGGTACACAGCGACCTCACCGGCAGCTTCATCCAGCGAGGCAAACCCCTGCGGGTGCGCGCGCATGAAACCAAGCATGCGTTCGACGCCTGCGGCTTCCCAGCGCGGCGTGATGTCCACCAGCACCAGCGCGCGGAACGGGTCGGGCCGCGTTTCACCGGCGGCAGCCAGCCCGAGCAGTCCGCCCATTGACGCGCCCACCAGCACCGGCGGGGCGCCGAGCGAACGCGCCACGACGAGCAAATCATCCACGAACTGTTTCAGCTCGTAGTCACCGCCGGCCACGCGACTGCTGTCCCCGTGACCACGCGCATCGAACGTGACGGTGCGCCAACCGCGCGCCGCGAAGGTTTCCGCGGCACGCTTCCAGGCATGCCGGCTTTGGCCGAAGCCGTGGGCGAACAGCACCGATCGCGCGGCTTCAGGTCCACGCGATTCGACCGCCAACACCACGCCGGCGCCCACCGGCAAATGTGTCACAACCGGCTCTTCTGCAAATCCATCGCTTTCCATACGCAGCAGTATGGATATGTGCCGCGCTTCTGTCAATACGCTACAGTATGGTCATGTCCGCAGGCACTGCCCCGACCTCCCGTCCCGGCGAACCCGCGCGCCGCGCGCGCGCACGGCTTTCCGCAGCCGACTGGGAACGCGGTGCACTGGCAATGATCGCCGACGAAGGCATGGCCGCGCTGACGGTCGAGGCCCTGGCCCGGCGGCTCGGCGTCACCAAGGGCAGCTTCTACTGGCATTTCAAAAACCGCGAAGCTTTGCTGCAGGCCGCGCTGAGCCGCTGGGAAGTCGAAGACAAGCGCGAGCTGGAGCAGCGCGTCGACGCTGCCGGCGACGACCCGCGCGAACGCCTGCGCGCGCTGTTCCGCTGGGTATCCGGGGAGGTCCAGTCACACCGCATTTATGCTGCATTGCTGCAGGCGCTGGACCATGCGCAGGTGAAGCCGATGATGACCCGCGTTTCGCAGCGCAGGATGGAGCTTCTGACGCTGGCGTTCCGCCAAGCCGGACTGCATCGCGACGCCGCACGCCACCGGGCCCGGCTCACGTATGCGGCCTACGTGGGATTCCTGCAGTTGAACCTGACGCTGGAACTACCGCATCTCTCGCACGAGCAGTACGACGCCTACGTCGAGCACGTGATCGGGACGCTGGTGCCGCAGGTGCGCGATCACTGCTGATCGCCGCAGCACCGGGCGCTGCCAACCCGCGGCACGTCCGGCATTTCACCTTGGTCGCGCGAGCCCATTGCCGGCCGTCTTTCATGCGGGATGGAGACGGACGACGCAAACCCATGCGGGGCCGGATGCTGCGCCGCACAAAAGCGCAATCCCGCAACGCCTTGCAATGGCCGCGGACGGAGACTACCGTCACAAGACCCTCCTTTCCAAGGGCGCCGCGAGGCGCCGCACTCCTCTATGCCGAGCAAACTCGATGCGCTGAACCAATGGGTGGAAGACGTCGCCAGGCAAACCAGACCTGATCATGTCCACTGGTGCGACGGTTCCGAGGCCGAATACAAGCAGCTCGTGGACGCAATGCTGAAGACCGGCGAGCTGATCGAACTCAACCAGCAAACCCACCCGCGCTGCTATCTGCACCGCTCCGATCCCAGGGACGTCGCGCGGGTGGAAAAGCTCACCGTCATCTGCACCAAAAGCAAGGACGACGCCGGCCCCAACAACAACTGGATGGACCCGGCCGAGGCACACAAGAAGATCGATGCGCTGTTCGACGGTTGCATGCAAGGTCGCACGATGTACGTGATTCCTTATTGCATGGGCCCGATCGGCTCGCCGCTGTCGCGTTGCGGGGTCGAGATCACCGACTCGCCGTACGTCGTCGCCAACATGCGCATCATGACCCGGATGGGCACCGCCGCGCTGCAACGCATCGAGCGCGAGGGCCGCTTCGTCAAAGCCCAGCATTCGATCGGCGAACTTGATCCCGCACGCCGCTGGATCATGCATTTTCCCGAGGAACTCGGCATCAAGTCCTACGGTTCCGGCTACGGCGGCAACGCCCTGCTCGGCAAGAAATGCCACGCATTGCGCATCGGCTCGTGGCAGGCACGCAGCGAAGGCTGGCTGGCCGAACACATGTTGATCGTCGGCATCGAGAACCCGCAGCACGAAATCCGCTATGTCGCCGCCGCGTTCCCTTCCGCCTGCGGCAAGACCAATCTTTCGATGCTGATTCCGCCGGAAGGCTACCGACGCGAAGGCTGGAAGGTGTGGACGGTCGGCGACGACATCTGCTGGATGCGGCCCGGCAAGGATGGCCGCCTGTATGCCATCAACCCCGAAGCCGGCTACTTCGGCGTGGCGCCCGGTACCTCGAAGAAGACCAATCCCAACGCGCTGGAGATGCTGCAACACGACACCATTTTCACCAATGTCGCGGTCACCGACGACAACCAGCCATGGTGGGAAGGCCTCGACGATCGCAGGCCTGCCAGGGACTGGCAGGGGCGCGACTACAACCCGGCAAACGGCCCCGCCGCGCATCCGAATTCGCGTTTCACGGTGCGCGCCAACCAGTGCGCAAGCTGGTCACCCGAAGCCGAGAACGACCAAGGCGTGCCGATCGATGCGATCGTGTTCGGCGGCCGTCGCGGTTCGCTGGTGCCGCTGGTGGTCGAAGCCCGCGACTGGGCCCATGGCGTGCTGCTGGGCGCATCGATGGCCTCGGAACCGACCGCCGCCGCAACCGACGTGGGCGTCGCCATCCGCCGCGATCCGATGGCGATGAAGCCCTTCTGCGGGTACAACTACGGCGACTATTTCGCGCATTGGCTATCGTTCGACCAGCCCGGCGCCCGGCTCCCGAAGGTCTACCACGTCAACTGGTTCCGCAGGAACGCGGATGGCAAATTCCTGTGGCCCGGTTTCGGCGAGAACATGCGCGTGCTCGAGTGGATGCTGAAGCGCGTCGCCGGCGAAGCCGACGCCATTGCAACGCCGATCGGCAATCTGCCGCGCAAGGATGACCTGAAGCTGGCAGGCATGGATCTCGCCGACGGCGCCCTCGACGAACTGTTCCGCATCGACGATGCCGGCTGGCGCGACGAACAAGCCGCGATCGGCGAATACCTCGCCGGTTACGGTTCGCACCTGCCGGACGAATTGAAGGCCGAACACCAGCGCATCGTCGATGCGCTGAACACGGCGTCAGAACCCCCGTCCGAGGCGACCACGGCTCCGGCGCGTCGCGCCGCAGCGGCAAGCTGACCCTGCTGCTCGTCATTCCGGCCGGTGCCGGGATGACGAAAGCTGGCGGCAGCGCAGCAACGGGTCGCCACCGCCGCCCGCTGCTGTGTGGCGAGAGCTTCCTGCGGAAGAGGGCAAAAACCCGCCGCATCAGGAATACCCTTCATCCGCCTTGACCTTGCCGCGAAACACGCGATACGAATACGCCGTGTAGGCGAGCACGGCGGGAATCATGATGATTACGCCGACCAGCACGAAGCCTTGCGATTGCACGGGCGAGGCCGCCTGCCAGATGGTCATGGACGGTGGCACGATATTCGGCCAGATGCCGACCACGAGGCCGATGAAGCCGAGCACGAAGAAGCACAGCGACAGCACGAACGGCTCGACTTCACGATTCCTGATCACCGCGATCCACAACGCCGCGGCGTTGATCACGGTGAGGATCGGCACCGGCGACAGGTACAGGAAATTCGGCCAGGTGAACCAGCGCGCCATCAGGTTGGAATCGAGGAACGGCAACCACGCGCTCACCAGCAGCATGAACGCGATCACAGCCAGCATCAGCGGACGCGTGAGGTCGAACGCGATGCGTTGCACGCGGCCGTCGGTTTTCAGAATCAGCCACGTGGCACCGAGCAGTGCGTAACCGAACACCACCGCGATGCCGGTCAGCACCGAGAACGGACTGAACCACGCGAACGCGGCATCGTGAATGTATTTGCCGCCGTTCAGCGGCATGCCCTCGATCAGCGCGCCCAGAATCAGGCCCTGCATGAACGCGCACAGGATCGAGCCCGCCGCGAACGCGAAGCCCCACACCACGCGCGACTTCGCGGCCTTGAAGCGAAATTCGAACGAAACGCCGCGCGAGATCAGTGCGACCAGCATGATCAGCACCGGCAGGTACAGCGAAGACAGCACCACCGCGTAGGCCTTCGGAAATGCCGCCATCAGGCCCGCGCCGCCCATCACCAGCCAGGTTTCGTTGCCGTCCCAGATCGGCGCAGCGGTGTTCATCATGTGGTCGCGCTGCACATCGTCGTCGGCGAATGGGGTGAGAATGCCGATGCCGAGCACGAAACCATCCAGCAACACGTACATCATCACCGCGAAGCCAATGATGAAGTACCAGACGACCGGGAGCGTGGTGGCAAGCGTCATGGCCGATCTCCCATTTCCTCGTCCGCCAGCGACAGCGGCCGCGCCGCGGTCGGCGGAGTCTTGCGCTGCGGCACCTGCACCGGGCCAACCCGCAACATCTTCAGCAGGTACCAACCGACGAAGCCGAACAACGATACGTACACGGCGATGTACACGATCAGCGAGGCCAGCACGCTGCCACCGGTGATGTTGGGGCTCACCGCGTCCGCGGTGCGCAGCACGCCATATACCACCCACGGCTGGCGCCCGACCTCGGCCACCCACCAACCCGCGATCATTGCGACGAAGCCCGAGGGCATCATCCAGATCCATGCACGCTGGTACCAGCGTGAACTGAACAGCGTGCCGCGTTTCCACTTCCACACGCCATACCACGCAATCAGCACCATCAGAACGCCCAGCGCGACCATGATGCGGAACGCATAGAACGGAATCGCGACCGGCGGTTGGTCGTCCCGTGGAAAACTCTTCAGGCCCGGCACCTTGCCGCTCCAGGAATGGGTAAGAATGAGGCTGCCGAGATGCGGCACGCTGAACTCGTAATCGTTGGTCTGGGCGTCCTCGTCCGGGATCGCGAATACCACCCAGGGCACGTTCCTCTGCGTCGTCCAGTTTCCCTCGAGCGCGGCCAGCTTGGCCGGCTGGTTCCGCAGCACCTCCTCGCCGTTCTGGTCGCCCGCGATGATCTGCAACGGTGCCACGATGGCCACGAATACCAGCGCGCACTTCATGCACAGCTTCGCCTTTTCCACGAACCGGTTGCGCAGCAGGTAATACGCCGAGATGCCGCCGATCATGAACGCGGTGCACAGGAATGCAGCCAGCACCATGTGCACGAGGCGATACGGAAACGAGGGATTGAAGACGATCTGCAACCAGTTCGCCGGATAGAACACGCCGTCCCTGAGGGTGTAGCCGGCCGGCGTCTGCATCCAGCTGTTGGCCGACATGATCCAGAACGTCGAAGCCAGGGTGCCCACCGCGACCATTACCGTGCAGGCGAAGTGCGTCTTGTGGCTGACCCGCTGCCAGCCGAACAACATGATGCCGAGAAAAGACGCTTCGACGAAAAACGCGGTCAGGACTTCGTAGTTCAGAAGCGGACCTACCACGTTGCCCGCCTCGGCTGAAAAACGCGCCCAGTTGGTGCCGAACTGGAAGCTCATCACGATGCCCGACACAACGCCGACGCCGAACGACACCGCGAAAATTTTCATCCAGAAGAACACGAGGTCGCGGACGTGCCCGTTGCGGGTTTTCAGCCACCACGCTTCCAGAAACACCAGCCAGCTCGCCAGTCCGATCGTGAACGCCGGAAACAGGATATGAAACGAGATCACCCACCCGAATTGCAGGCGCGACAAAAACAGGGCTTCACTCACGGCCTTCGTCCTTCGCCGGCGGTGCGGCGTGCAGCAATGCAAACCCCGTCATTATCGCACCGCACGCCCGACGCACGCGTTGCGTGATCATCGCGAGTCAATGATGCCCCCGGCGCACGACGCCACGACCTATGCGGAAGCCCGTTCGCAGTCATGTTCCGTGACTCGCCCGACACTGCCGGGCAGGTGCGTCAGCGCGGCTCGTCGGACCAGGTGTTCGCGTGCGGGCCGATCGCGCCGCGCTGCGGACGCACCACGCAGAAGCGCTGGCCGGTCGGTGCTTCCATCACCACCCAGGTCTTGATCGTCTCGATTCTCCGCGCACCCAATGCTTGCAGCCGGCGCACCTCGGCTTCGATGTCGTCGCTTTCGATGTCGAGATGGACGCGGCTTGCGTGATCGACGCGTTGGACCTCGATCACCGGCTCGTCGTCATGGGTGACAAGGGCGATGTAATGCGAGCCGCCGGGATTGGCGTCCTCCCGGATCGGGCGTCCCAGCGCCTGCGACCAGAATCGCGCGGCTGCGGCAAGATCATCGGTGTTGCAATCGACAAGGATGCTGCTCAATCGGCTGTGATGCATGGGAGCCTCCGTCGAGTTTCACGCCCGCCCGATAGCCCGATCCACACTCCACGGCCCCGGCCCTGCGGCGGACAGGTACAGGAACACGAAGCAGAACAGCACCGCGAGCCCGCCGCCGTTCAGGAGCGGGAAGATGTGGTTGTGCGGAAAATGCGCCATGAAATACGCGAAGGCCATTTCACCCGCCAGGATGAACGCGACCGGGCGCGAAAACAATCCGATCAGGAGCAGGAATCCGCCGCCGAGTTCAAGGATACCGGCGAGTCCAGGCACCAGCGTCAGCATCTTGCCTGACGCAACCAGTTCGAGATGGTTGCCGCCCGGGAAGCCGAGCAGCTTCATTCCGCCGTGCTGCATGAACAGGAAGGCGGCGATGATGCGGAGGATGCTGAGCAGCCAGGGCGATGTTCTGATCCAGAAAAATGACTTGCCTGTCATGGCAAAGCTCCAGGAACTGGCCAATAACAAGTTTAGCGCGACCTGCGCACGGGTGACGTGCCAGAAGTCCCGCACACGCACCGCGGTTCAACTCGCGATCATCTCCACTTCATGGATGTCCCTGGGCAACGCCGCCGTCAACACCTCGTTGCGATGCGTACCGACCGCAACATCGTCTTCGATGCGGATACCGAGGCCGCGCCATCTTGCCGCGACGCTGGTGTCGTCAAGCGGAATGTAGAGGCCGGGCTCGACCGTCACCACCATGCCTGGCTCCAGCATCCGCGGTTCGTCATCCACGCGGTAATCGCCGACGTCATGCACGTCGAGGCCTATCCAATGACCGGTCTTGTGCGGGAAGAAACGCCTGTAATCACCCGACTTCAGGACCGCGCGCGCGCCGCCCCGAACCAGCTTGAGCGCGCACAGGCCCCGGACGATCACGCGCGTCGCCGCCTCGTGCGCCGCGCTGAATGGGCGCCCCGCACGCACCTCGCCGATCGCGGCCTGCTGCGCATCCACGACGATGCCGTACAGGGCACGTTGCTCGCGCGAAAACTTTCCGCCCACGGGCCAGGTGCGGGTAATGTCGGATGCGTAGCACTCGACCTCGGCGCCGGCGTCGATCAGCAGCAAGTCGCCACGGTCCAGCGTGCCGCGGCTTGTGGTGTAATGCATGATGCAGGCGTTGGCGCCAGCGGCAACGATCGGCGCATACGAAGGCACTGCACCGCGCGAGCGCATCGCGTGCAACAACGCAGCCTCGACCTCGTATTCGGCCGCACCCGGGCGTGCCACCCGCACCGCCGCGAGCTGCGCGTCGGTGGCGATCTTCGCCGCGCGCCGCATCAAAACCAATTCCGCGGGCGACTTGTACAGGCGCAGTTCGTGCAGCAGATGTCCCAGCGCCACGAATTCACGTGGCACCACGCCGCCTCCGCGGCTGCTGCGCAATCTCCGCATCCAGCGCAACAGTTGCGCATCGAATTCGTTTTCGCGACCGAAATGGCAGTACAAACGCGTACGGCCTTCCAGCATGCCTGGCAGGATGTCGTCGATGTCCTCGACCGGAAACGCGTCATCCACCCCGAACCGTTCCACCGCCGCGTCGGGTCCGATGCGTTCGCCTTCCAGCCGCTCGCGCACACTGTCCCGTTCGCGGCAGAACAGCACCACCTCGCCGCGGCCACGACCGGGCATCAGCGCGAGCACCGCGTCGGGTTCCGGAAAACCCGTGAGGTAATGAAAATCGGAATCCTGCCGGTACGGCCAGGCGGCGTCGGCGTTGCGCATGCGTTGCGGTGCGGCGGCCACCACCAGGGCGGCCCCCTCGCCAGCCATGTGCATCAATTCCTCGCGTCGGCGCGAGAATTCCGCGGGCGCGATCACTGCTGCCTCACGGGTGCGAAGGCCGCATGCAATTGCGCGACGCTGCGGCCGATGAAATCCAGCACATCATCGAGCTCCGACCCGTCATCGTCGCTGCAGGCGAGGCGCGTGGCGGCGACGTGACTCAAGTCGTCCAGCAGTTCGCGGACAGCCGGCGCTTGTGCAGCCGGGCCGGCCAGTTTGCCGGTGAGCCCCGGCCCGCCCAGGAAACCGCGGCACCAGTCCACCATGGCGTCGGCACGGGCGGGCACCGGGCCGGAGGGCAGCAACAACACGACGGCCTCGCCGCCACGGAAGCGGTGGCTGATGGCGCGGGCTGCATCCTCCAGCAGTACGTGCAATCCACCGGCTGCGCCCGCATCGTTGCTTTCCAGCGCCAGTGCCGCCAGCGACTGATGCGCCTGACCCGTCCCTCCTGCACACAAATAACCGGTGAGCGAGCCATGCAGTTCCGCGGGTGCGACCCCGAGCCTTGCCGGCGCAAGGACCGCTTCGAACGCTGCGTAGGTGGTGGTTTCCATGGGAGGTGCGTTGCGTCGATCGTTCCGGAGCCCGGCCATTCTAGGACCTGTTCACGCTATACCTAACGGTCGCGTCAAGGCGGTGCGGGATGCCCGTGAGCCGGGGCCGGACGCTCGGTGCCCGGCGCAGCTTCGGACCCGGGCCACGACGCCCCACCCGGGTTTGAGTACACTTGACAGGCAGTCTCGCGCGATTGCCGCCCCCATGGCAGTCGCGCGACGGTTGGCTGCTGCACCTGACAGGGGCGATCCCTCCATCATGAGTCGCGTTCCACCCGGATCATCCGTGGCCAAGCTGCGGCCCGCACATCGGCGGGCGGTGCTGGCAGCCGTTGCTGCGTTGATGTGGCTCGCTGCAGCCACCGTGGCGTGCGCCCAAGCTCCTTCCGGTGCGTGGCATGCATACCGGCGCGACTTCCATTTCCAACAGCTCAACGGCCACGACGGACTGGCGCAGAACACAGTTTCGCTGATCTTCCAGGACCACAAGGGTTTCATCTGGCTCGTGACCCAGGGCGGCCTGTTCCGCTACGACGGCCACTCGCTCAGGCGCTACGCCCATGACCCGGCCCATGCAGACAGCCTGCCGGATGACTACATGGTGACCTCGCTGGCCGACGCGGGCGATGGTCGGTTGTGGGTCGGCTCCTCCACCGGTGGGCTGACCTTGTTCGATCCGGATGCAGGCAAGGTTCTCCCCATCCCGGCCGGCGTTCGGCGCAGCAATGTGCCCGTCACCGGATTGCTGCGTCTGGCGAATGGTGACGTCTTGTTGGGCACCCCGCGCGGGGTCGACCGCCTGGTCGCCTCTTCCACGCCCCGACTGCAGCGGGTCTGGGCCGAACCGGCGGGGTCGCGAATCCAGGTCCGTTCGTTCACCCGCTGCCCGGATGGCGATGTCTACGCGGCGGTGGGCGACCGTGTACTGGCCATCGACAAGACCGGACACGCGGGACACGTGCTCGCGACCAACGCCGAGAACATCGATGCGCTTTATTGCGGGCCCGAAGCGCACCTGTTGCTGGGTGATGCCCGCGGGCTGCAAAGCGTGGACCGGGAGTCCGGGGCACTCGCGACGGTGTGGCATGGCACCCGGAGCGTGGCCATCGGCGTGCGCGCCATCGTCGCCGACCACGCCGGACAGATCTGGCTGGGCCTGTCCGACCATGATTTGTTGCGGATGAACGCCGACGGCAGCACGACCCGCGTGGTTCCGGCGCCCGTCGGCGTCGCCGGCGGCTTGCCCGGTTCCGGCATCAGGACGTTGTTCGTGGACCGAACCGGCCTTCTGTGGGTAGGTACTTCCACCGCCGGCGCGGTGTGGACACGCCCCACGGGCAGCCCGATCCGGGCCGTGCTGGATATTTCCGGCGATCCCCGCGCACGCGCCCATGTGCGCGCGTTTTATCCCGCGCCCGACGGCCAGCTCTGGATCGCGCTGAACGGACCCGGGCTGGTCCGCTACGCTCCCGGTGACGGCACCGTCACCAGTTACGCCGCAAAGCTCCGACAAGCCGTCACGGACGTTCCCGCTGCACCGCCATCTTCGTCACGCACGGCGTCGGGCGGTCCGACCGACCCCGCAGCGGACCAGGGCATCAGCGTTTCCGCGATATTGCCGGACGCGGACGGGACCCTGCTGTTGCCGACCAATCGCGGCATCCTGCGCTTCGATCCCGCGACCGGCAAGGCCGCTCGCGCGCATTTCGCCGGCATACCGGCGGATACGCCGGTTCGCGCCTTGTTTCACGCACGCAACGGTGATTGGTGGGTCGCACCGCACGATGCCGGACTGGATCACTATCACGACGGCCAGATGGTGCAACGCTTCGATCAGGCGCACGGGTTGGCGAGCGACCACGTATTGGTGATCGGCCAGGATCACGCCGGCAACATCTGGGCCGGCACCACCCGTGGCGTGTCGATGATCGATCCCGCCACCGGGAAAGTCCACAGCTTTCGCGAAACCCGCGGCGATCCGCATTCGCTGGCGGGCCGCATGGTGGTCAGCTTGCTGTTCACCCGCAAGGGCCGGGTCTGGATCGGATCGCTTTCCGGGATCAGCCTGCTCGAGCACCTCGATGCCCACGGCGCGCAATTCCGGCGCTACGGAATCGGTGACGCGCTGCCCGACAACACCATCGATTGCATGCTTGAAGGCGACAAGGGCGACATCTGGTTCAGCACCAACCTCGGCATTGGCCAGCTCGACCCGAAGACCGGGGCGATCCGCAGCTATGACGCCGCCGACGGCCTGCAAGGCAGCGAATACAACATGGGGGCCTGCCTGCGCACCGCTGACGGCAGCCTGCTGTTCGGAGGGCACGGCTTCGACATCATCAACCCCGCCAAGGCAGCGCCCGCCGAACCCCCTGCGCCGGTCGTCATCACCGAACTGTACGACAGCAAGGGCCGCATCCCGGTGCCCGCCTCCAGCACTACTGCGGCCCTGACGCTTCCCCCCGACGACCACGGATTTCTCGCGACCTTCGCCACGCTCGACTATGCCTCCTCCGGGCACAACCGATTCCGCTATCGCCTGCTCGGCCGCGACGACAACTGGAGCACCCCCACCCACAACCGTTCCGTGAGCTATTCGCAACTGGCGCCCGGTGATTATCGTCTCGAGGTGCAGTCGATCTTGCGTGACGGCAGCCTCGGGACCACCACGAGCCTGGCCGTGCACGTGGACTCGGCCTGGTGGTGGAACCCCGCGATGCGCATCGTGTACGCGATTGCCATCGCGTTGCTGATCGTGATCGCCCTGTTGGGCTGGCGCAGCCACCACCTCGAACAGGTGCGGCACCGCCGTCAGCTGCGCCTGCGTGAAGGTCGCCTGCGTCAGGCACTGTGGGGATCGGGCGACGAGTTCTGGGACTGGAACCTCGAGCACGGGACCATCCTGCGCCTGGGCCCCGAAGGCACGCCCGGCGGGCATCACGAGCAATCCGTGCCAGCCGAAGAGTGGCGCCGCACGATGGTGCACCCCGACGATCTCGCGAACCTTGACCACGCGCTTGCCGAACACCTCGCCGGCCACACCGAACACTTCGAGGTTGAACATCGCGTACGCGGCCGCGACGATGAATGGACCTGGGTGTTGTCGCGCGGCAAGGTCGTCGAACGTGACGAATCCGGCAAGGCGCTGCGCATCTGCGGCACCGAGCGTGACATCAGCGCCATCCGTGCCGCCGACCGTGACCGCCGCATCGCCACGGAAGTCATTCGCAACATGAGCGAAGCGGTTACGGTCACCGATCTCGATTTTCGCTTCATCTCGGTCAACACCGCATTCACGCGCATGACCGGGTACGCCGAGCACGAGGTGCTCGGCCGCGACGCCTCCGTCCTCAATGGCAGCCGCCATGCGCCCGACAGCTACACCCACCTGCGCCAGACGCTTGCCGAAACCGGCCACTGGCGCGGCGAGTTGTGGCAACGGCGCAAGGATGGCGAAGAATTCCTGAGCTGGGTGGAGCTCAACGAAGTGTGCGACGCGTCCGGCCAGCGTACCCACATGATCGGCGTACTCACCGACATCACCGACCGCAAGCGCGCCGAACAGGAATTGCGCTATCTCGCCAACTACGACACGCTCACCGGCCTGCCCAACCGCGCGCTGCTGGGCGAACGCCTCGGTGCGGCGGTGATCAACGCGCGTCGCAGCGGCCACAAGGTCGGATTGCTGTTCCTGGACCTCGACCGATTCAAGCACGTCAACGATTCGCTCGGCCACACCGCCGGTGACCGCACCCTGAAAGCCGCCGGTGCGCGGTTGCGCCAATGCGTGCGCGAGAATGACGTGGTCGCTCGGCTGGGCGGCGACGAATTCACGGTGGTGCTGGAAGACCTGGCCGACACCGGCGGCGCCGAGGAAATGGCGCAGCGGCTGATCCAAGCCTTCGCCAAACCGCTGCCGGTCAGCGGCACCCAGGAAACCGTGATTTCACCTTCGATCGGGATCGCGCTGTACCCCGACCATGGCCAGACCCCGGCCGACCTGCTCAAGTGCGCGGATACCGCGATGTATCAGGCGAAAGCCAGCGGCCGCAACACGTGGGCGGTATACCACCCCGGCATGGACGCGCGCGCGCGCGACCACGCAACCCTGATCAACGCGCTCAGGCGCGCGCTGGATCGCGGCGAATTGCGGCTGGTCTATCAGCCCAAGATGTCGTTGCACGACGAAATCATCACCGGCATGGAAGCCCTGCTGCGCTGGCACAACCGCGACCTGGGCGAAATCCCGCCCAGCGTGTTCATCCCGCTGGCCGAGGAAACCGGCCAGATCCATGAAATCAGCGCTTATGTGTTCGGGACCGCCTGCGCCGATCTCAGCCGCTTCCGCGAGAATGGCCACCGCAACCTGACCATGGCCATCAATCTGTCGGCGGCACAGCTCAATCGCCCGGACCTCACCGCGCACATCTGCGACCTGCTGGCCGAGCACGACGTCGCACCGAATCAGATCGAACTTGAACTCACGGAAACCATGGTCATGGCCAACGCCGAGCAATCGGTGCGCCTGCTCGGTGAGCTGAAATCGATCGGCGCGCGTCTCGCGATCGACGATTTCGGCACCGGCTATTCCTCGCTCGCCTATCTCAAACGGCTACCGATCGACACCCTCAAGATCGACCAGGAGTTCGTCGGCGACATCACGACCGACCCGGATGACGCCGCGATCACCTCGACCATCATCACCATGGCGCATTCCTTGCAAGTCAGGGTGGTGGCCGAAGGGGTGGAGACCGCCGAGCAGCTCGCGTTCCTGCGTGCGCAGCACTGCGACGAAATCCAGGGCTACTGGTTGTCGCGGCCGCTGTCCGCGGAAGCCTGTCTGGATTTCCTCGACCGCCACACCGCCGCGCGCGTCGCCAGTTGAACCCTTTGACGACGGCCACGCATGCCACCCGACCGCTTTTCCCTTATATTCACGCCATGAACCCGCCAACCAGCCCAGTCCAATCCGAACTCGCCGCCCTGTCCCACGCCCTGGATCAGGCGCTCGATCGCATGCGCCGGCTTGCCGAGGAAAATGCCAGCCTGCGCCGCGGCCGCGATCAGCTTGCGGGAGAACGCGCAGTACTGATGACGCGCAATGAACAGGCGCGAGCGCGGGTCGAGGCCATGATCGAACGTCTGAAGTCACTCGAGAATGCAGGCTGAATAATTCATGAGCGACGAATCCGTTACCGTTACCGTCAAACTGCTGGATCGCGAATTCCTGGTCGGCTGCAGGCCCGACGAACGTGAAGGCCTGTTGGCGGCGGTTGAGCACCTGAACCGCAAGATGCGGGAGATCCGGCACGCCTCGCGCAGCCCGGGCTACGATCGCATCGCGGTGCTCGCCGCACTCGATGTCACCCACGAATTCCTGATGCTGCAACGCAGCCAGGATGCGGTCTCGTCCAGCGCGGGCGAGCAGATCGCGTTGCTGCGGCGCAAGCTTGAAGATGCCCTCGGCACACCCGTAGAATGATCTTGCTGGCGTCCCCTGCGGTGAACGACAGCGCGCCTCCAGCAATGTGCCTTGTTCCTAATGTACGACCTGGGGCCGGCGGAAACCGGAACGTTGAGCAAGTCCGTCGCGAGCGGAAAGCCTGAAGCCCGGTGAGCCCGCCCACGTGATCCTTGAGGATCAGGGTCGCTCGGCGCGCATCGACATCGCGGAGGACGCTGGTTTGTTTTTGCGGTTTGTTTTTGCGTTCGTCCATGAACGCGGCACCCCGTATTCCTCGCGATACCGCGTCGGGTGTCAGCTTCGGCAACACCAGAACGGGCTTCCCTGCCCTGACTTTTCACAACAGCCGTTCGAACGAATGTTCGCAACAGCCACTTCGAATGGGGCTCCGCGTAGCCCGGATGAAGCGAAGCGGAATCCGGGGAATATCATGCGAGCAACGCACTTCACATGAATGACGGTCGCGCGCTGCTGCGGGCACGGATGTCGGTGCGGCGCGACGAACTGGATGCGAAGCAACGCATTGCAGCGGCAGCCGGCGCGCTGCACAGC
>JBOHYV010000003.1:0-24033 GCA_050738135.1 Rhodanobacteraceae bacterium
GCGGGTTTCGGGCAGATCGTGATGGTGATTCGCGGGGAACTGCGGGCGACGCTCGAGCTGCGCCTGGCACCGCACCTGCGCAATGGTGCAGATCTGCATTTCGTGGAACAGACGTTCGACCGGGTGCCGACCGGCTGCAAGGTTCCGGCCAATCGCACCAAGCCGCTCGGAACCGCGCACGCGCTGTGGTGCTGCGCGCCGCTGCTGCATGGCCCGTTCGCCGTGGTCAATGCCGACGATTACTACGGACACGAAGCATTCCGGCTGCTGGCGACCCACTTCCGCCGGAGCGACAACCCGGCAATGGTCGGCTATCGGCTCGCGGCCACCCTGTCCAGTCACGGCGGCGTCAATCGTGGCGTCTGCCGACTCGATGCGGATGGCTGCCTTGAGCATGTCAGCGAATACACCGATATCGCCGCTCGTTCGGGCACCCTCGAAGGCATGGCCCCCGACGGCGGACGCGAGCTGCTCGCCCCCGACACGGTGGTGTCGCTGAACTGTTGGGGCCTCACGCCTGCACTGTTCCCGGACCTCGAACGCGGATTGCAAGAGTTCCTTGAACGCGCAGGTGCGAAGGACGAATATTTCCTGCCGCACGCAATTTCCGAACAGCTTGCCGTACGCGGACGGAAACTGGCGGTGTTGACCACCGGCGAAAGCTGGCTGGGACTCACCTATCCGGGCGATCGCGAGCGCGTCATGGCGGCAATTGCCGCATTGCACGCCGGGGGCATCTATCCGACACCACTGTGGGCAACCCCATGAACGAACCCGCAGGTCTCGACGACGCGATCCGCCGTGATCTGGCGGAAGCCTGGGGGCTGGGGCGCGATGCAAGCTTCTCGTCACTCGGCAACG
Source organism: Rhodanobacteraceae bacterium (assembly GCA_050738135.1). Classification (GTDB taxonomy): domain Bacteria; phylum Pseudomonadota; class Gammaproteobacteria; order Xanthomonadales; family Rhodanobacteraceae; genus 66-474. The sequence continues at coordinate 862 of JBOHYV010000003.1, forward strand.
GCCTGATCAACCGGACCCTGCTGACGGACCATGCGGGCCGCCGCTGCGTACTGCAACGCATCAACACCAGCGTGTTTCCCGATCCCGCGTTGTTGATGCTCAACTATCAGATCGTCACCCGCCACCTCACCGACCAGCACGCGGCCGGCCGCTACGCCTATGCCAGCCTGCAGCTGGTGCCCACACGATCGGGCGGGGCCAGCGCGGCCCTGCACGATGGAAGCTGGTGGCGGATGTACGTCTACGTAGCCGATGGCAACACCTTCGAAACGGCCGACTGTCCGGAAAGGGCTTTCGAGGCGGGCCGCGGCTTCGGCGCGTTTGCCGCCGCACTCGCGAATCTGGGCAGCGGGCGCGTGGGCGAGGTGATCCCGCGTTTCCACGACCCCGTGATGCGATTCGACGCGTTCCGCGCCGCCTTGAAGACGGATCGCGCGGGGCGCGCGAGCGCCGCGGCCGCCGAGTGTGCCGCCGCGACCGCGTTCGAGCGCGTACTGACCCATTGGCAATGCCTGCTTGATGCAGGATTGCCGTGGCGGATCACCCATAACGACTGCAAGTTGAACAACCTTCTGTTCGGCGACAACAATCGTGCGGTGTGTGTGATCGACCTCGACACCGTGATGCCCGGCAGCTTGCTGTTCGACTTCGGCGACATGGCGCGTACCATGTTGAGCCCCGTCGCGGAAGATTCCACCGATCTCGCACGCGTCGGCGCCCGGCCGGAGTATTTCGCCGCATTGGCGCGCGGCTATCTCGAAGGCTGCGGCGATCTTCTGACCCCGCTCGAACGTGACAACCTGGTGTTCGCAGCGCGCCTGATCACGGGCGTGATCGGCCTGCGTTTCCTCACCGATTTCCTCGACGGCGACCGCTACTTCCGCACCCGCCATGCGACGCACAACCTCGAACGCGCACGCAATCAGTTCGCGCTGTATGCATCGTTGACCGCGCAAGAAGATGCGTTGCAGGCGCTGCTGCCGGGCCAGGGCTGAGGCAGGATGCGGCGCGGTCGAATTCAGACCACCAATGCGCGTTCACGCACGAGTCGGCAGGCCTCCGCGATGTCGTGCTGCAAGGCGCGATCGCGGTGCATGAACGCGATCGTCTCGCGGAGGCGCGCATGTGCCCTGCGCACCGCCACGCCCGGCCGGAATGCGTCGCAATCGGCAAGTTGCCGGGCGAGTGCCTGTACCTCGCGCGTGAAGGGCTCATGGTGTGGCTGCCCTTCGCGCGGCGCGTGCTCGATCTTGCCCGCCAGCGCTTGCCAGCCGCCACGCCGGGCAAGGCCGCGGGCCGCATTCAGCATGTCGTTGCGGTAATCCAGCGCCTGCGCCGCGGTGTACAGTTCCAGCGCCAGCACGTCGGACAAATCACGGGTCATGTCCAGCACCTGGCGCGCTTCGTTGGCGCCCATCGAGACGTGGTCCTCGGCGTTGGCGCTGGTCGGGATCGAGTACACGCTGGCGGGGTGCGCGCGGGTCGCAAGATCGTTCACCAATGCCGCCGCGGTGTACTGCACGATCATGAACCCGGAATCGGTACCGTCCTCGTTGCCGGTGAGGAATGCCGGCAGGCCATCATTCGTTGCGGGATCGACCAGCTTGTTGATGCGACGCTCGGAAATCGATGCCAGCACCGGGATCGCGGCCTTCACGTAGCTCATCACCAGCGCCAGTGGCATGCCGTGGAAGTGCCCGGCCGAAATGACTTGTTCCTCGATGTGTCGGGCATCGACGTTGTCGGGGAAGATCAAGGGATTGTCGGTAACCGAATTCAACTCGATGTCGATCACCCGGCATGCCTGCGACCATGCATCGCGCACCGCGCCGTGCACCTGCGGCATGCAGCGCAGGCAATAGGCATCCTGCGGCTGGTGCTTCTTGCCGCCCTTGAACGGCAGGAAGCGCCGGTAAAACGTCTCGCGGCCGTGACGCTGGTCGACCGGCAGCCACGACCAGCCGATATCGAACGACAGCGCCTGCTCTTCGGGCGTCGTCCACGCGGCCGCGTGCCAGGGACGAAAATGCGGCACCAGGTGATAGGGAATGTCGATCAGGGTGGAGTCGACAAGCAGCCCACGCACGCGTTGGGCGACCACAACCTGCCCCGGGTGCGGGCGCAGTGCATGCACGTCTTCGCGCAACGCCCCGCTGCGGCCCGCGAAGGCATCCAGTGTCATCGCTGCGGCGAGATCGGCGACGCCGAGCAGGTAGTCCAGCTCGTCCAGCACCAGCACCGCGGTTGCCAGCATCTGCGCGGTGCCGTTGTTGAGCGCCAAGCCTTCCTTGTACGACAACTTTACCGGCTGCAACCCGGCGCGGCGCAGCGCCTCGTCACCCGCCATGCGCGCGCCTTCGAAAAACGCTTCGCCACCGCCGAGCAGCACGATCGCAAGGTGCGACAGCGGCGCCAGATCACCGCTCGCGCCCACCGACCCTTTCGCCGGCACCACCGGCACGATGCCCGCATTGAGCATTGCCGCGAGCGCCTGCAGGGTTGCCACGCGAATTCCGGAATGTCCCCGCATCAGGGTATTGACGCGGATCACCAGCATCGCCCGTACCAGCTCGGCGCCCAGCGGATCGCCCACGCACACCGCGTGGGTGATGATCAGATTGTGCTGCAGTTCCTCCGGCAACGCTTCGTCGCGCGGTTCCGGATTTCCGCCCGGCAGTTCGTCGCGCGCACGGTGGGCACCGAGCAGCTTGTCGGCATTGCTGCCGAAGCCCGTCGTCACCCCGTAGATCGGTTCGCCGCAGCGCACCTTTTCCGCGATGAAGTCGGCGGCGCGCTGCACCTTCCCGAGTTGCATTGGGTCCAGCTCGACCTTCGCACCACGGCGCGCCACTGCCACCACATCCACGCGTGAGAGATTGCTGCCGTCAAGCCTGATTCTTTCGTCTGCCATTGCATTCACGAATATCGCATGACGTCATCCCCGCGCCGGCGGGAATCCATTTTCGTTTGCATCGGCGAGCTTCACCCGCAACGCTTGCACCAGTTCCGTCCGCGGCACCTCGATCTGGTCGCCACGGCGCAGATCCTTCACGGCAACGGCGCCGCGCGCCCGTTCGTCCTCGCCCGCCACCACCGCGAAGCGGATGCCGGCGCGGTCCGCATACTTCAACTGTTTGCCCAGCTTGCCACCTTCCAGCGCGACTTCGGTGGCGATCCCGGCGTCGCGCAATGTCTTTGCGATTGCCAGGCACCCTGGCAACTGCGCATCGTCCATCTGCGTGACCAACACCTGCACGCTGCTGTCGGCCGTTTTCAACAAGCCTGCCTCGCGCAACTGCCAGAACAAACGCGTAAGGCCGATCGAGGTCCCGACGCCAGGCAACGTCGATTTGGTGTAATTCGCGGCGAGGTTGTCGTAACGGCCGCCGGAACAGATCGAACCGATGCCGGGGTGATCATTCAAGGTGGTTTCATACACCGTGCCGGTGTAGTAATCGAGCCCGCGCGCGATCGACAGGTTCAGCGCAAACGCCGATTCCGGCACGCCGAACGCGGCGACCATGTCCAGCACTTCGTGGAGTTCCGCCCGGCCCTGCCCGAAGGTTTCCGTGCCGCTGCCGAGCATATCAAGTTTCGCGTGTGCATCAGCCAGCGATGCCGAGCGCACCTCGACGAAACGCAGGATCTTCCCGACCGCATCCGCGGACAATCCGAACGCCTCACCCATCAACACGCCACGCACATGCTCGGCGCCGCGCTTGTCCAGCTTGTCCACCTCGCGCAACACCAGCATCTGTCGCTCACCGTCAGCGACGCCCAGCCCTTCAAAAAAGCCACGCATCAGCTTGCGGTTGTTGAGCCAGATCGTGAACGCGCCGATGTCGAGCGCGCCGAACGCCGCGTGGATCACGGCCGGGATCTCGGCGTCGTAGCGGATCGACAAGGTGTCCTTGCCGATCACGTCGATGTCGCATTGCCAGAACTCGCGAAACCGCCCGCGCTGGGCGCGTTCGCCACGGTACACCCGCTGCATCTGGTAGCGCCGGAACGGGAACGCCAGCTCGCGTTCGTGCTCGGCCACGTAACGCGCCAGCGGCACGGTCAGGTCGAAACGCAATGCGTGCTCGGGGCGGCCCGGTTGATCCGGCGCGCGTTCCAGCGCGCCGGTCGACTGCACGAAATACACCTGCCGTTCGGTCTCACCACCGCCCTTGGTCAGCAGGATGTCGGCAAACTCGATCGCGGGCGTCTCGATCGGCAGGAAGCCGTACACCTCGAATCCGCGCCGGATTGCGTCCAGCATCGACTGGAACGCGATCTGTTCGCGCGGCAGCAGCTCCAGCGTGCCGGGCATGGTGCGGGGCGTGGTCAACGCCATCGTTCGGCTCTCGCGTCAAAATCGCAAGGGTAGCAGCGCGCAACCCCATCTTGCGCGCTCAAAGCCGCGCCAAGTATCATTTGCGGCTCGCTGCGGGGCACTGCCACCGTGCGAACCGTCGGGGTGTAGCTCAGCCTGGTAGAGCGCTACGTTCGGGACGTAGAAGTCGCAGGTTCAAATCCTGTCTCCCCGACCATGAAATCAAGTACCCACGCCGCCGCCCTTGGCGGCTTTTTGTTGCATGAGTGCAGGGTAAGTGCATATCGACCCGGGTGTCAGTCCGCACTCGTGGCGACCGATGTTCCCGGTGCGCATGGCGCAAACCCTCGTACCGGCTTCCGTCACACCCCGTGAAAGTGCCGTTTGAACGCGACTTCACCGCTTGCCGGCTCCTGCAACTCGCGTGCGTAGCGGTGCCCCGCGTAGACGGCATGCGCAATGAGACCGGGGGCCTCCGCGTCACCGATGCAACGGATCGAGCGGACGCCGGCGTCCGCCCACTCCGCCTCGCGCTGCAGCAAATCCTGGTACAGCGCATCATCGGGAAGGCGTGCCGTCACGGCCACCACGGCATCGCAAGCCAGCTCGCGGCACCGATGGGTCCAGAGATCCTCCACCGCAAGCCCGGTACCCTGAAAGCCCCTGACGAGGTGGGAAACGACCACCTCCACTTGGAGTTCCGCAAAGCGCTTGCGGATGTGGGGGTAGCCCAACGTGTTTTTGCTCCATGGAGCGACAACGTCTCCCGGCGTGACGTACACCACCTCGCGGGCGTGGTTTCGCAATAGCTCCACGACGACACTGGCGTAGTAAAAGCCATCATCGTCCAATACGACGACGCGCCCGGACGGGATCCGGCCATCCATCAGGTCGTCGGGCGTGCAGACCGAATCGTTCCCGTCGAAGCCGGCGATGCCACCGCTGTGGCTGCGACCCGAGCCATCACGCCGCCAGCGGCATCCGGTCGCCAGCACCACGTGCTCGGCGCCTGTATCGAGTACATCCTGGGCGGCGAGTGGCGAGTCGAGATAGACCGAAACGTTGCGAAGCTTGCGGATCTGGCCGACACGCCAGTCGCGCACGCGCGCCCACTCGGCCAGGCCCGGCAGGCGGGACTCGCGCGTGACGCGTCCGCCCAGCTCGCGACGGGCTTCGGACAGGAACACTTCATGGCCTCGTTGGCCGAGCGCACGCGCCGCCTCCAGCCCCGCAGGTCCGCCCCCCACCACCAGCACCCGGCAAGGCTTTTTGGCCGGGGGGATCGTTTCCGGGTGCCAGCCCTTGCGCCATTCCTCACCCATGGTGGGGTTCTGGGTGCAACGGATCGGCGAAATGGTCATGTCGCCGGACACGCAAATATTGCAACCGATGCACTCGCGTATGTCGTCGATCCTGCCTTCCTCTATCTTCCTGGGCAAGAATGGGTCCGCGATCGACGGTCGTGCAGCGCCGATCAGGTCAAGTACCCCGCGCCGGATCTGCGACACCATTGTGTCCGGCGAAGTGAAACGGCCTACGCCGACCACGGGCTTGCTGGTGACCTGCTTGACGAACGCGACAAAGGGCTCCTGGGCGCCCTCGGCGGCGAATCGCGAGGGGATGGAGTCGTTGTACCAGGCAGCGATATTGACGTCCCAGAGGTCAGGCAGTTCGGCCAGCATGGCCACGATGTCCTGGGCTTCGGCCAGTTCGACGCCGCCCGGACCGAGCAGCTCTTCCGTGGCAAAGCGCAGCGCCACCGCGCATTTGTGCCCCACCGCAGCGCGGGTGTCTTCCAACACTTCGCGGAGCAGGCGCACGCGGTTGACCAGCGAACCACCATAGGCATCGCTGCGCTGGTTGCGGCGACGCTCGAGGAAGTGCATCGGCAACGACAGGTCGTGTGCGGCGTACACGTAGACAATGTCCATGCCGGCGCGCATCGCGCGCACGGCCGCTTCGCGGTGCCAGCGGCGATACTCGCGAATATCGCTCGGCGTCATTGCCCGCGCCTGCGACGGGTAACCGTATTTCGACGGTTGATGTGAGGGCGCGATCAACACTTCGCGTGAGTACAAATTGGAGGCCGTGGGCCCGCCGTGCACCAGTTCCACCGCGGCCAGCGCCCCGCAAGCGTGGACCTTGTCGCACATCAGCGAAAGCGCTGGAATGTCGCGGTCGTCCCACAAGCGGGCTTCCACGTAAGGAGTCAAATCGCTCGACGGATGGATTTCGCATTCCTCGGTGGTTACCACGCCCCAACCACCTTCGGCCTTCACCTCGCGCATGCCGGCGTGTGCCAGTGGCATGGCATGTCCCATGCCATTGCAGTGCGCGACCTGGTAGAAGCGGTTCTTCGTGGTAACGGGACCGATCGGTACCGACTCGAACAGGATGTCGTAGCGCGGGTCGCGCATGAGTGTTCCCGTCAATCCACGTGGGCGCGTTGCCACGCGCGCATCGCTATGTACAGTGGCAACCCGGCCGCGATCAAGGCCAGGCCGAGCAACAATGCCTCGTGGCCGGCGCCGACGAACGCAAACCCCACGAACAGCACGCCGACAGCCGCTGCCATCAAGGCCCGCGCGCGCACTGCGCCGCGCCGCCACAGCACCCAGATCGCCAACGAACAACCCAGGTACAGCGGCAGCGTAGCGGTCGTGACCAGGCGCGTGAGAAACGTGAAGGCTGCCACGAGCGACTTGTCGTAGTTCATCCAAACCATGACGGAGGCAAGAACACCCGTTGTCAGCAGCGCCAGGACCGGCGCGTTGCGCCGACTGCAACGCGCAAACGGAGTCGGCAGGACCCCGTTGCTGGCCATGGTCCGGGTGACCTCGCCCGCAAGCAGGGTCCAGCCGTTGAGCGCACCGAGGCCACTGACAACCACGAATAGTGACAACCAACGGCCGAACCCGATGCCGATGAACCGGTCCATCAGCAGCGCGAAAGGTGCGCTCGCATGGCCCAGCTGCTCCTGCGGGATCAGCAGCTGCGGTACCGTGGAAACGACGATGTAGATGGTGGCGGTGACCACGGTTCCGACGATGGTGGCGCGGGGGATCGTGCGACCAGGGTCCTCGACCCGTGAGGCAGGCACGCTGGCCGACTCTATGCCCAGCATGGCGTACAGCGCGATGGTGGACGCCGCCGTGATACCTCCGAGCGAAACCGGAGTCAAGGGCGGATGGGCGGTGTAGCTGTCCGGCGCCAGCAACAGCACTGCGACGCCAACCGCTGCGATCGCGACCATCGGCATCAGCTTCAGGATCGTGGTGACGATCTGCACGCCACCGCTGGCGCGCACGCCGAGCAGGTTGACGCCGACGAACAGCCACTGGAGTGCCAATGCCAGAACCGTCGGCTGAATGACCCGCAAGGTTGGAAACGCGACCATCATGTAGCCGACCACGCCCGTCGCCAGCGCTGCATTGGTGAGCCAGAGCGATACCCAGTAGGCCCACATGGCCACGTAGGCTGGAAAGCCACCGAGGCTTTGACGAATGTAGCCGTAGGGACCATCCGCCCCCGGCAGGGCTGAGGCAAGATGTGCGATGACGCGGGCGATCGCCAGGCACCCGAGTACGGTGACCCCCCATCCAATCAGGGTATTGAAACCGTAGGGGGCCAGTGACGCCGGCAGCAGGAAGATCCCCATGCCGATCACGTTGCCCACGACCAGCGCCGTGCATCCCCAGAATCCGATCTTCCTGCCCTGCTGCACGGGCGCGGGCCCCGCGTGAGACGCAGGGAGGTGACCCCGATGGTCGCTGCGTGGTGGTTTCATGCGGCGGTCGGGCAAATCGGGGTAGCTCATTGGGCGCGAACGGGCACGTGCGATCGTTTCACGCGGATCCTCCGCCTTCGGCGTGCGCGGCAGCCAGCCGCGCCGGGGCCATTCATGCCGCCGTCACCGATAGCGCCTGGGCGAGACTGGTACGCAGCAGGGCGACGGCCTCGTCGATTTCGGCGGGTGTCACGGTGAGCGGCGGCATGAAACGGACCGTGCTGGTGCCGCATGGAAGCAACAGCAACCCGTTGTGGAATGCACGCGTAATCACCGCGTCGCTCAACGCCGCGGCGGGCGCCTTCTTGCCGTGGGGCTCGATCAGTTCCATGCCGATGAACAAACCCTTGCCGCGTAGGTCACCGATGCACGGGAACTCGTGCTGCAGCTCGCCAAGGCGCGCCATGAAGTGGGTTCCCGCGGCGGCGGCATTGTCGACCAGCCCGCCTGTCACGAGATCGAGCGTTGCGTTGGCGGCGGCGCATGCGATCGGGTTGCCACCGAAGGTGGTGCCGTGCGCGCCGGGTTTCCAGCGGGACATGATCGACCCCTTCGCCACGATCGCGCCGATCGGCAAGCCCGACCCCAGGCCCTTGGCCAAGGTCATGATGTCCGGGTCCACACCCCAGTGCTCGCACGCGAACATTTTCCCCGTACGCCCGATACCCGTCTGCACTTCGTCGAAAATCAGCAGGATGCCATGTTCGCTGCACAGCTTGCGCAGGCCGGGAAGGAAGCTGTCGGGCGGTACGAGGTAACCACCCTCGCCCTGCATCGGCTCGACCAGGATTGCGGCCACTTCGCTCGGCGGAACGTTGCGCTTGAACAGCATGCGGATGTAGTCGAGTACGGCCTCGCCCTGGTCGCGGCCGGCAAACAGCGGCCGATAGGGATCAGGGTACGGCACGTGGGTGACGCCCGGCAGGGTCGGCGCGTACCCCTGCTGTTGCGTGTACTTGCTGGAGGTGAACGACAGCGATCCGAAGGTGCGCCCGTGGAATCCGCCGAGAAAGCCGATGAACCGCGGGCGGCCGGTCACGTATCGGGCAAGTTTGAGTGCACCTTCGACGGCCTCCGTTCCGGATTGGCAAAGAAAGCTCATGGCAGGTTCGCCCATCGGCGCAATGCCCGCCAGGCGCTCGCATACGCCAACCATTTCCTCGTGGAAGAAGTCACTCGAGATGTGCAGGAATTTTTCGGCAGCATCCTGAATCGCCTTGACGACCCGTGGATGCGAATGACCGGTCGCACAGACAGCGATGCCGGCGGTGAAGTCCAGGAAGCGATTCCCGTCGACGTCCCATACCTCGGTCCCCTTGCCGTGCGACATCACGAATGGGTAATCGCGCCCGAATGCCGGTGACACCACGCGGGCGTCGCGGGCGATAAGGTCCCGGGCCTTGGGGCCGGGCAGTGCAGTTTTGATGTGGGCGTTCATGGCGATGCCTTCTGGGTCAGTGAGGGGACGCGGACCGGGTCCGCATGCGCGTCCCGGCTCCGGGTGGTCAGCGAGCGCAGAGTCTCCAGTTCATGCGGCGTGGGTGCGGTGATGGTCTCGATCGTGGTGGCCTTCCTGAGCGGCCATCCGACGGCAGCGCACGCTTCGTCGATGTCCACACCGTCGAACAGGGCAACCAGCTGCAGTTCCTCGCTGTCCGGATGCGGCGCCAGCATGCCGAAATCGGTAATCACGGCGCGCGGACCGGCCCCGGGAGCACCGACGCGCGCGCGCGCCCCGTCGCCCGAGAGATAGCCGGCACTGGTGCAAAAATCCAGCTTCGTGACACAGCTGCGCGGCGTGGCGCGCAACATCACGAAGACCTGCTTGGCAAGCAGCGCGATTTCCGGGGCGCCGCCGGCCCCCGGCAAGCGCACCCTTGGCCGCTCGTACGCGCCGATCACGGTGCTGTTGAGATTGCCGTATCGATCGATCTGGGCGGCTCCGAGGAAACCCACGTCCACGCGCCCGGCCTGCAGATAGAAGCTGAAGATCTCGGGCAAGGGCACCACGCAGGTGGCGGTTTCCGCCAATTCACCGTCGCCGATGGATAACGGCAGCACATCGGGTCGCGTGCCGATGGCTCCCGATTCGTAGATCAGCACGATGCCGGGTGCGTGGGTGAGCCTGGCCAAGTTGCACGCGGCGCTGGGTAGCCCGATGCCGACGAAGCACACCGTTTGATCCTTGAGGAGACGCGCCGCCGCCACGGTCATCCACTCGTCGCGGGTACAGGCGTTCACGCTGCCGCCCCTGCTTGAAGCGAGGCCAGAAAGGCAGCGTGATCGCAGGTCGCCAGCACGTGGGTGTCCATCCATTCGAGGAAACGATCCCGGTCGCGGGAGATTTCGTCCCACGCCTGATAAAACGCATTGTCGCGCGGGTAGCAGCCGTGTGCGTAGGACGGATAGGCTCCGCCCGGGCACGCCACGACCGCACTCACCGTCCAGCCGGGCAACACGATCGCGTTCATCGCGGGCGGCAAGGCGTCGACGATCTCTTCGACCGTGACAATCACTTGACTGGCCGCGAGCGCGGCTTCCCGCGTCGCGCCGACGATCCCGTGGATCGCCACGTTGCCGGCGCGGTCCGCACGCTGTGCGTGCAGGATGGTCACGTCCGGGTTGAGCGCGGGTACGGCCGCCAATGTTTCGCCGGTGAAGGGACACGTCACCGCCCGGATCCTGGAGTTGTGCGCGGGCAGGTCGGTACCGACATAGCCTCGCAGCGGACCGAATGGCAGCCTCGCTGCGCCCGCCGTGAACGCAGCCGCCATTCCGGCGTGGCTGTGCTCGTCCAGGCCCAGCGGCGCCGGCCAACCATGCTCGACCGCGTCCCGCAGGCGATGCAGCGACCCGACCCCGGGATTGCCACCCCACGAGAACGTCAGGCTACGGGCGCAGCCCATGCCGATCATCTGGTCGTAGATCAGGTCGGGGGTCATGCGAATGAGGTGCAGGTTCTGCTTGTGCTGGCGAATGATCTCGTGCCCGGCTGCGAACGGGATCAGGTGTGTGAAGCCTTCGAGAGCGACACTGTCGCCGTCGTGCACGAACAGGTCAACCGCCTCGGCCAACGTTGGAACCAGTCGCGCCATCGCAGCCGCCTCACTCAACCACGGTGCGCGATTGTTCGCGCATGTACTGGGCGAGGTAGTAGAAGGATGCAATCGCCTTCCCGGTGGAGCTCGAACTTTTCCAGCCGCCAAACGGCTGGTAGCCCGGCCAGGCGCCGGTGGTCGCACCCTGCGCGCGATTGGCGTAGGTCACGCCTGCCGCGATGTGGTCGTGAAACCAGGCGACCTCGTCGGAACCACCATAGAACCCGGCCGTGAGACCCATGCTGGTGTCGTTTGCCAGCCGCATGGCTTCTTCACGATCACGACAGCGGCGGAGCATCAGGATCGGCACGAACATTTCCTGCCGCCACAACGGGTGATCCGCGGGCGCATCGACCAGCGCCGGCTCGACGAAGAAACCGTGGGCCAGGGCCCCGCTGCCACCCGCGCCTTCGCCAATTTGCCTGCCACCGGCAAGTATCCTTCCACCGTTCCCCTTCAGGGCATTCATGTAACGCTTGTAATTGGAGTACGCGGTCGCGTTCACTACCGGCCCCGTCCAGCACTCGCGCTGACGCGGATCACCGACGCAAAGCGTGGCGATCTCCCGCTGCAGCCGTTCGATCAGATCACCGGCCACGTCCTGGTGCACATACAACCGTGACAACCCCGAACACTTTTGCCCCGTCATTCCGTACGCCGAACGCACGATCCCGATCGCGGCGTCATCCAGGTTCGCCCGCTCCGTGACGATGCAGGGGTTCTTGCCCCCCATCTCGGCGATGCAGGGCCTTGGCCACTGGCCACCCCCCAGGTACTGCATGAGTTGACGACCCACGACCACCGAGCCCGTGAACGTGATGCCGGCCGTGAGGGGGTGTCGCACCAAGGCGTTGCCTATTTCGCCGCCGGCGCCCGAAAGGTAATTGAATACTCCCGGGGGTAGACCGGCGTCACGGACGCAATCGGACAACAAGCGCCCGACCCACGGCGTGTCCCGCGCACCTTTCAACACGACAGTGTTGCCGGTGACCAACGCGGCGGCCGTCGGGCCGCCCGCCAACGCGCACGGATAATTGAACGGGGCGACCACCCCCCATACGCCAAACGGCCGCATCACGCTGGCGTTGTGCGAGTTTATCCCCTCGATCGGATCGTCCGGCAGCACGTGCGAGTAACCGGCGTGGCTTTCAAAGTCATCGGCGTAGTGGCGGAAAAGGTCGGCCGTCTCCTGTACCTCGCCGAGTGCTTCCATGCGGTTCTTGCCCACTTCCAGCACCAGGGCCGCAGCGATGTCGTACACGCGTTCTTCCAGCAGATCCCCGATGAGGCGCACGCTGCGGGCGCGCTCCGCAACCGGGGTATTGCGCCACGATGCGTACGCGGCATCCGCAGCACGCATGGCCGCATCGGTGTCCGCTTCCGTGGGCAGCGCAAAGCTCCCCAGCCGCAACGTCGTGTCGAACGGGGCGCACCGTTCGGCGTAGTTCGCGGACTCACGGTCCAGACCGGCAATGAACAACGGATGGCGCGCGCCGAGCGACCCGGAAACGCGGGCCAGGGCCGACTCGAAGCCCTCGTGCATGGCCTCGGGTGGGTTGTACATCGTGGCGTACGTCAGGCGAAAGTCCATGGAAACCTCATGAAGCGGTCGGGAAAAAACGTGCGAACAAGCGATCGATCAACGCGAGTGCATCGCCCAGATCGGATTCGTCGATGACGAGCGGCGGAGCAAGGATCAACAGGTTGCCGCGCGCGGCGAGCGATACACCTTCAACCATGGCGGCCGCGAGCATTGCCGTGAGCGCAGGCGGCTTCAGTGGCCATGGCGCCAGCGGCGCACGGGTGGCGCGGTCGGCGACCAGTTCGATGACTGCGAACAGGCCGTGTCCGCCGCGTACTTCGCCGATGACGGGATGCCTCGATTGCATACCCTGCAAGGTTTTGAACATCACCAAGCCCAGACGGCGTGATCGCTCGACCAGGTGCTCGTTCTCGTATGCGCGGATCGCCGCCAGACCGGCGGCGCATGCCAGCGGGTGGCCGCAGTATGTCAGGCCGGCGTAAAGCATCGTGTCCGCAAGCTTCGCGTAGACTGCGGCAGACATGACCACGGCCCCGAGCGGCACTGATCCGCCGGTCAACCCTTTCGCCAACGTCATCATGTCCGGGCGACCGGCTTCCCCATGGCGTTGCCATGCGAACCATTCCCCGCAACGGCCGAAACCGCTCATCACTTCATCGGCGATCAGGTAGACCCCTCGTTCCCGGGCAATCCCGCGCAGGGCTGGCCAGTAGTTGTCCGGGGCGACGATCCCGTTGGTGCCGGCGTCCGGCTCCATGATCACCGCCGCAACGTTGCCGGGGCCGGCGGAGTCGATCGCGGTCGCAACTGCGCCGGCCGCACGCGCGGCGCAGACTTCCGGATCGACTGTTCCGGATGGACAACGGTAGGCGTACGGTGGCGGTACCCGCAACACGCCGAACGCATCGGCATCCGCCTGGCCGTGGCTGCGCGTGTCGCCCGACAGTGCCATGCAGCCGTAACTGGCCCCATGGTAGGAACGATCGCGCGCGACGATGTGTCCCCGGATGCGCCCGCTGGCCTGGCGGGCGAACTTGACCGCGTTTTCGTTGGCATCGGCACCCCCCAGCGTAAAGAACACGCGACCGCCGACGTAGCCTGACTTCTCCAGCAATGCATCGGCCAGTGCGGCACGGGGTTCTGCGCCCCATGCGGCCGTCACGAAGCACATGCGTTCTGCCTGGGCCCGAATGGCTGCCACGACCGCCGGATGTTGATGACCAAGATTGCAGCACTCGGCCAGGCTGCTCATGTCCAGGATGCGCCGGCCGTCTGCCAATTGCAGGTGCGCGCCGTGGCCACCCACGATGGTGGGTGCCTGCCACTCCGAGGGGACGCACCAGCTGTGCAGGACGCTGTCACGCTCGATCGACAAACTGGTCCCCTTGTTGAAATTGTTCTATAATCGAACTAAAATACGTAGTGCGAACCAATTAGAACCCTTCGGTGGGCGGTTGTCAACGGACCAGGGAGAATCGATGGCGCCGAAATCCTTCAAGAAGAGCCCGAACTACGTGCAATCCCTGGATCGCGGGCTGCGGGTCCTGCGTGCGTTCGATCACGACCTGCCTGCCGCCACCTTGTCGCAAGTAGCCGAGCGCGCGGCGCTGTCGCGCGCGGTGGTGCGCCGGCTGCTGATGACCTTGCAGCATCTCGGCTACGTGGGCAACAGTGGGCGCAGCTTCTTTTTGACCCCGCGCGTGCTGCAACTGGGCTACAGCTACCTCGCTTCGCTGGACCTGACGGAACTGGCCCCGCAAAGCATGGAACGGCTTTCGCGCGAAGTCGGCGAGAGCTGCTCCATGGCCATTCTGGACGGACGCGACATTGTGTACGTGGTGCGCGTTCCGGTACGCAGGGTGATGAGTGTTGCGCTGGGTGTGGGCGCACGGCTGCCGGCGTTCGCGACATCGATGGGCCGCGTGATTCTGGCTGACCTGACCGGGAGCGCACTGGATGCATGGTTGCGTGGGCAGATATTCCCCACCTACACACCCCAAACGCTGCATACCGCAAGTGCGCTGAAGCACGAGCTGATGCGCGTGCGCGCACAGGGGTACGCGCTGGTAGTGCGCGAGCTCGAGCCGGGCCTCTGCTCCATCGCGGTGCCGATCCGCGCGGCTGACGCGAGCGTGATCGCGGCATTGAATGTCGGCATGTCCTTCAGTGACGAGGCGCCGCGGCGGGCGGTGGACGAAATCCTCCCCGCCTTGCGGGAGACGAGCAAGGAGATCGAGCAGGTGATCGCGCACAGCGGCTGGTTGCCGAATCTGGCGATGAGACGTCCGTATGAGTGAGAGCTTCCGGATCGAGGCCGCGCCCGATTCGCCTGGCTGGCTTGCGGGAACACCATCGAAGGTGCGTACCTCGACCCCAAGTTTCGGGTTCATCGCCTGCTCGCGCCGTGGCCCGGAGCGGAATTCTCCCGAACCGTCGGTTTTGCGGGTTCGGCGCATGCCTCCTGCCGCCAACGCGCTGCAGCGAGGCGCTGCGCAACGTGTACCGGACACCATGCCATGAGCAATGCTTATATCTGCGACGCCATCCGTACACCTTTTGGCCGCTTTCGGGGTGCACTTTCGTCGGTGCGCGCCGACGACCTCGCGGCCCTCCCCATCAAGGCATTGGTCGAACGCAACAAGGGCGTCGACTGGACCGAACTTGACGACGTCATTTATGGCTGCGCCAACCAGGCTGGCGAGGACAACCGCAACGTCGCGCGCATGGCCTTGTTGCTGGCGGGGCTGCCGGCGAGCGTGCCCGGTATCACGATCAATCGCCTGTGCGCCTCTGGCCTGGATGCGGTAGCCATGGCGGCCCGCACGATCAAGGCCGGCGAAGGCGACCTCATCGTTGCGGGCGGCGTGGAAAGCATGTCGCGTTCTCCGTACGTGATGGGCAAGGCCGAGGCTGCCTTCGCCCGGGACATGAGGATCCACGACACCACCATGGGCTGGCGCTTCATCAACCCCGTCCTGAAAGCACGATACGGCGTCGACAGCATGCCGGAAACCGCCGAAAACGTGGCCGAGCAGTTCGGGATTTCGCGCGCGGATCAGGATGCCTTCGCGCTGCGCAGTCAGCGACGGGCAGCCGCAGCCTTTGAAAAGGGCTGGTTGGCGCAGGAAATCACGCCGGTCGTGCTCCCACGCAAAAAAGGCGGGCCGCCGACAACCGTCGAGCGGGACGAGCATCCACGACCCGACACATCGCTGGAAGGTCTCGCCAAACTTGCACCCGTGGTCCGACCTGATGGCACGGTCACCGCCGGCAATGCTTCCGGCATCAACGACGGGGCGGCAGCGTTGTTGATCGCATCGGAGGCGGCGGTCCACAAGTTCGCACTCCAACCCAGGGCGCGCATCGTCGCAGCTGTTGCTGCAGGCATTGAACCACGCATCATGGGTTTCGCACCCTTCCATGCCGTCAACAAGCTCCTGACCCGGACCGGCATGGCTATCCGCGATTTCGCCGTCATCGAACTGAACGAGGCGTTCGCGGCGCAGGCACTGGCCGTGACGCGTGCACTCGGTTTGCCCGACGATGCCGAACACGTCAACCCGAACGGCGGCGCCATCTCGCTCGGCCATCCGCTTGGCGCCAGCGGGGCGCGTCTGGTCACGACCGCCACATACGAGACCGGACGCCGCGGCAGCCGCTACGCGCTGTGCACGATGTGCATCGGCGTGGGACAGGCCGCCGCGTTGGCCATCGAGCGGGTATGAGCCGGTCCGCCCGGCACCCGAAAGGCAGAGTCGCAATGCGAAGCGCTGCGGGCTGACGGGAACTCCTTTGCCCGGCGACCGGACGCAACGCCTGGCTCGGCATCGCTGCGCGGCTGCATGCGAGGATCGCGCGACACCTTTTCCGGACGCACGCCACCCGAGCGCCCGGTCATCTTTTGCTGCGGTGGTCGACAGCTGCCGGGCGAGTCAGTCCTGCAACGGTCTTGCAATCTGGTCGAGATAATCCGGCGCACCCTTCACGCGTTCAAGGTGTGGGTATCGGGGCCCACCGTGGTAGTCGACATCCAGTGTCTGAAAGTGGTCGTTGTACTTCACGAACAGCTCGATCGGCGCACTGGAATTCTTCGCGGTCTTGATGGCGTCCCCGAGTACCTGGACCGTGAACGCCTTGCCGTCCACGGCCGTGATCTGCATGTCGGGATCCAGCCCGGCCTTGAACGCGGGGCCGTTCCACAATACGTCCAGCACCGTGCCGTCGCCCGCAACGCTCAATCCGATGGAGTACATCGCGTTGGTGACATCCGACTGCGCGGCACTGCTGTAGGCAGCCTTCCACATTGCCGACGGCGAATCGGTGTACACCTGCTTCCACCCACCCTGGGATAATCCGGCCAGGTTCGCGTGGTAATCGGTGCTGTCCAGGACGGCGTGCAGAAACGTCCCCCAGTCGTATGGCTGCACCTTGTTCAGCGCAGCCACGATGTCGTCGAAAGTGTAGGTTTTGGTGATGTAGCTGCCGTTGTCCATGCCGTAGAAGAGCCGCGCGAAGTCGTGGAGCGAACGCCGGCCGTGGCTCAGTTCCCGCAGCTTGGTGTCCACGTCCAGCCACAACAGGACGCCTTCGGGATAGAAATCGGTGCCGCGCCGCCAGTTGTCCCATTCGGAAGGTACGTAGTACTCCAACTGCGCGGTGTTCGCGACGTTCTGCAGCGAATCCCAGGTGCGCCCCGGCACGTGGTCCATGGCAGCCGCGGTCATGGCGAGCGATTGCCGGAATTCCGCCGGCGTCCAGAAGCCGCTGCGCGCATCCATGACCGCCGCGAGGTACTCGGTGAGCCCCTCGTACACCCACAGCAGGTCGCCTCGCATGGGAACGGTGTTGAAGTCCGGCGTCCACAGATCGCGGGGACGCCGGAACTTGCCGTTCCACGAGTGGGTGTATTCGTGGGATATCAGGGGAGACCCGGTCAGGTAGGCTTGCGGGTCGGTGAAGTAATCGGCGAAGCCC
This sequence comes from Rhodanobacteraceae bacterium, assembly GCA_050738135.1. Lineage (GTDB taxonomy): Bacteria > Pseudomonadota > Gammaproteobacteria > Xanthomonadales > Rhodanobacteraceae > 66-474. The sequence continues at coordinate 18,582 of JBOHYV010000003.1, forward strand.
ATCTTGTCGTCGCTGGACTGGTGGTGTTCCAATCCGTCGGGCGTGACGTAGTCGGACAGCACCAGCAGCGCGTGGTAGCTCCGGTAGTGGTGAGAGTCGAACATCCGGTTTTCCTGCACCACCAGGTTGCGAAAGTCCGCGATCTGCTTGGGCGTGATGGCCAGGTCGTCCGGCGCGTCCGCGACCACATCCAGGTACACGGGTGCCTTGGCGCCCGGAGCCAGAGTGACCTGTTTGAAGTAGCGCCCGGCGATGATCGGGGAATCGATCAGGTTGTTCAGCGTCACCGGCGCGAAGTGGATCGCCGTGGTCGCGCCGCTGCCGGTTCCGTTGTGGGGTTCCAGCGCGGTCGCGAATTGCCAACCTTGCGGCAGGGTCACGCTGGGTCTGACCGTTATGGCCTTGGAAGCGTAGCCCGCCGGATAGAGCACGACCTCGTTCCATTCGAGGTCGACCAGATTTCGGGTCGCGGCGACCTCACCCGTCAGGATGTAATTTTTCAACGGCGACAGGAAGTCGAACTCCACGTCCAGCGTGGTCGCACCGGCCGGGACATCCACATGGATCGTGTACATATCCTCCAGATCGCGATGCCATGGCAACTTCCGGCCGTTCGCGATGAAAGTGATTCCGGCGACATTGGCGATCGGCCCGTCCGGCGCATGATCGCCAGGAATCCATTTCGGGTAATACAGCGTCAGGGGACCGGGCTTGACCGGGATGCTTTCATGCACCGTGAAGATCTTTCTCGGCGCCCGGGTCAGGTTGACCCGAAGAGTCAGGACGCCGGGATACCGGCTTGCAATGTCGGCCGCGAAGCCGGAGCAACTCCACAGCGTCGCCATGACAGCGAGAGCCAGCACGGATGCGAGGGTGGTGCGTTGCACGAGAAGCCTCCTGGGCGACCTGCTGCCCTGTCCTAACGTCCGAAGCGCTTGAGCACCGACATCAGCTTCGCATGCGGAATGGCCTCGACGCAGTGCCCCTCGTTGCCACACATGCTGTGCGCGGCAACCATCGCATTGACGACCGATTCATCCACCGCCTGCACCGTGGCCTCGAACAGCGGATCGATGAAGTGATTGCCGAGGTAGGCCGCCTGCTGCAGCGGACGTTTGAGTCCCTGGTTGGCGTTGGCGGTGGAGAACGCGATGAAGATTTCACCCGAACCGTTGCCGGAGTAGTCGCCCAGGAGCCCCAGACCCTCGCTTGCGCGTTTGGCGACGCGCTTGAGTTGGTCAGGCAACAGCGGCGCATCGGTTGCGATGACGATGATGATCGAGCCTTGGTCGCGCGCATGCGGATCGGTGTGGCTGAATGGGCGGTCCTTGGTCAGATAACGGCCCACCTGGACACCGGCGATGCGCAAACTCCTGCGCAATCCGTAATTGGCCTGTACCAGTACGCCGAGGGTATAGGCATGTCCACCGATATGCACGATCCGCGAGGCGGTTCCGGTGCCGCACTTGAACTCGTAGCAGATCATGCCGGTGCCGCCCCCCACGTTGCCCTCGGCGATCTCGCCCCCATGGGCATTGTCGAGTGCCTGCCAAACGTCGGATGGATGTACATGGAATCCCCTGACGTCGTTGAGGTAACCGTCGTACGTTTCGGCCACCACCGGCAGCACCCAGCAATAGTTGTCCTCGTCTTTCCCTGGTGGATTCCTGCGATGACGGATGCACCAGGCAATCGTCGCGTCGCGAACCGTACCCACGCTCAGCGTGTTGGTCAGCATCACGGGCCCATCCAAATGACCGGACCCTTGTACCCAGGTCGTACCGGTCATCTCACCGTTTCCGTTGAGCGTGAACCATGCGGCAAACGTTCGCGTGTACAGGCTGCCTTGTCCGCGCGGGAGGACCGCGGTGACGCCGGTCCGCGCCTTGTGCCCGTCAGGCAGATCCTTGATCAAGGTAGCCTCACCTACCTCCACGCCGGGCACATCGGTGATCGCATCGAAGCGACCGGGCGCTCCGTCGAACGGGATGCCCAGACTGCGCGCAGGCGGCTTGGCCGCCATCACGGTGCCCGCAAGAGCAACAAGCAACAGAAGAAACAGTGACTTTCTCATGGAGCCCTCTCCGTTTATTGCCGGGTGCCGACCTGGCCACGTCCAACCTTCCGCCGCATGTCGCACCTTGAGCGAGCCCGCAAGTGCAGCACGAATCCCTCGCCCGGGCCGAAGAAGTGGCGCATCGACATCATCGGCCGAGCATCACCCCACCACGGGCGGTCGTGGGCAAGGTACAGCCCCCGCACCGTTCCGGCAGTCCCGGAGGTGAATCGGTGAACTTGCCACTGCTAGAAGTCGAAGGATGCATAGACCCGGACCGTCCTCGGTGGCATCCTGGACACCGGCAAGAGGTAAGAAGGATCAGGCGCGAAACTCGAACCAAAGCTGTTGCTCAACTGCGTCGGCGCCTGGCTGTTGAACACATTGAACACCGACAGGTTGAAGTTCCACCTGTGGGCCATCCAGGCCGGACTGTAGTTGACACTGAGGTCGAGCTCCTTCAGCCAGGGAGTGCTCCCCAGCGAACCTGGCGGCGAAGGCTGGCCACCGCACCAATGGTACGCTCCGTACCCCGCAGGATCCGTTTCACCGGGTCCGAACAATCCCATGCAAACGATTGGCCGGCCCGACGAAACATACACATTTCCACCAACACGCCAGTCCGGGCTGACCTGATAGAAGCCGTACGCCTTCAACGCGTTCGTGTGGTTACCGGGCAGCAGGCCGTACGCATGCTGCATGAACTGCCAGTAGTCCCACTGTATTGTCAGTCCAACCTCACCACCCGCCTGCCCCGTCGCGGTATCCACGGGCCCTTCCGTATTGCCGTACGACCGGGACCAAGTGTACACGATCTTGCCGAACCACTTGCCATCAAACGGGTGGGTCAAGGAGAGGTTGATCGCATAATACTTGCGTGTAACCGGACGCGGGAAATTTTGATCCTGGGGCGTCACCGTAACCGTGTGCAAGGTTCCGCTGCTGTCACTCATCAGGATATTTTCGGATTGCGTCGGATTGATCAGGACCAATGGAGGCGCTACGACGCTGCAGCTCGTAAGCTTCTCATCCATGGTCGCGCCAACGTAATCAACTCCCTGCGCTATCGCAGCTCGACACATTGCGCCGCCATCGTCCCAATCATCGACGATGTCAGGGCCCATCTTCTGGTAGACCCCATCTGCACCAAATACATATTTGGAGCCAAGCATGTGAAATGACTGCTGGAAACCCAGTACGTAATTGTCGGAATACTCCGCCTTGATGTTCTGGGCGGCCACGGTCTGGGGATTCACAGGCTGACCGTACGCGTTGAAACCGGAGACGCCCAGCTCGGCAGGGCGCCCGCCATTGTTTTCTGCAATGGGCACGATGTTGAGCGGGACACCCGTTGCCTGATCGATGCCGGAATACGTGAAATACTGCCCTGACTGCAATGCAGCCGCCGTACCGTTGAACCCGACGGCTGCAGGCAACGCGAGGTAATAGCGACCCGCGTTGCCGAACACCTTGAGGGTCGCGTCGCCATACACGTCCCAGCTGAACCCCAGGCGCGGCGCCCACTGTGGCTTTGTCAACTTGATGTAGGCGCCCCCCGCGGCGCTGTAATTGATGAACTGGTCATTCCGGACGCCCAGGTCCAGCAACAATCGCGGTGTGACCTGCCACCTGTCCTCGAGGTACTGCGCACTTTGCGTGACACGCGTCGTGCCTACAAGATTGTTGAATCCCTTCCTGACATAGTAGCCGCTAGGGTTTGGACCATTGGAGTCGGGGGGTGCCACGTATGGTGGAACCGTCGATTTCTCGCCTATGATCGGCGTACCGGGGTCGCCCTGCCCGTAGGACCATACGTAGCCCGGCCCGGCTATTACAAAACCGTCGTTTACGTCCAGGGTCTGAAGATTGTCTATGCCAACCCGGAAATCGTGGTTATTCCAGGTGTATTCCAGGTCGATCCGATAGTTCGTCGATCTTGACTGATGTTGGGGGTCACTGATTCCCTGGTCGGTCTGTGGATTGGATACGGGTCCGTTTGGAATGAATGCCGGATTTTGAAGAGATGCACTCGAAATTCCCGGCAAGTCAGGACTGAATCCCGGGTACGCACGCGCAATCAGCGGGAATCCGGCATGTACCTTGCCGAACATCGCATGCAGCGTCAGGTTGTCGGTAAGGTATGACGTATAATTCGCCACCCACAAACGGAATGTATTCTTGCTCGCGAGAGGGAAAGAACTGAAATCATCGGTCCTTGATTTCCCGTAGTCAAAATTGTAATTGGCAGGCCAGATCTTCGTTGAGTTCTGAAGATACGTCAGTGAAAAGATATTGTTTTTGTTTATATTCCAGTTGATCTTTGCATACACTTTTGGTCTGTGTTCATGGAACCTGTTTGTAAACGGAGAGGTAACCGGTCCCGTCGTTTGTCCGCTGACATTGTCCTGTTCGGCTGCCAGGAAGAAGGTCAACTTGTTTTTTATGATCGGCCCGCTCACGTACGCGTCGTAGACCGCTTCCTGCTGAGCGTTGTCAGCGTTGTATTGTTCCAGGTTTCCGGCAGTCTGGTTGGCATTGGGTCCCTGGTACAGTGGATTTGACCACAAATTGTTTGTCCCACCTTCGCCCAAGCTGGCGGGTTCCCAGAGGGCCTTGAGACCGAAATGCCAGCTGTTGCTCCCGGATTTGCCGATCTGGTTGATCACGCCACCGATCGAACGGCCGTAGCGCGCGTCATAGCCCGTGGCCATGGTTTGCTGCTGCTCGATTGCCCCGTACGGCAGCTCGACTCCACCTTGCCCGGTCACCTGATTGGTCGCATTCATTCCATCGACATATTGCGCATTTTCTGCCACCGACGCGCCGCCGAACGTCAGCAGTGGATTCCCCAACGCCCCGCTACCCAACGACGGTGCGCCCTCCGCAACGCCGGGCGCCAACATCGCAATCCCGGAGGCATTGCGCCCCAATGGAAGTCTTTCCAGCTCTGCTGAAGTAACGGTGGTCACCGGACTGGTTGTGCTCACGTCGATGGTTGGAATCGCGCTTGCGGTGACGTTGATCGCTTCCAGGGTCTTGGCGTTTGTCGACGTCCCTTTCACTTTGCTGAAATCGACCGTCACGGAACCCGCTGCAGCCGGAGTAATCCCATTGCGGGATTGCACGGGAATCCCGTTCTGCAGCAACGTGACGGTATAGGTGCCAACGGGCAACGTGATCGAATAGTTGCCGGAACTCTCCACGGGGATGGTGCGCTCGAAACCTGCGCCGCCGGTGATGCGGATGGTTTCGTTGGGTGCAATGGGCACCGCACCACGGATGGTGCCTGTAGTGGCCTGCGCGAGAGCTCCACCAGCAAAAAACAGTGACATCGACCCGCAAATTGCCAAAGCAAGCGCTTTGCGGCGAAATGTGCGGTCATGTGGAACGCAGGAT
>JBOHYV010000004.1:0-21708 GCA_050738135.1 Rhodanobacteraceae bacterium
CAAGCAGGCCTTCGTGGTGGCCGTCGAGACCGACGAGACCCTGGAGCATCCGCGTTACGCGGTACTCGAACCGGTGCGCAGTTTCGACAACGATTCGCTCACCGACTGGTGCACCCGCCGCCTGGCACCGGAGGCCGAGGTCTACAGCGACGGGCTGGCTTGTTTCGCGCGCAGCGTCGACACCGGCCACGCGCATTCCGTGCTGGTCACCGAAGGTGGTCGGGCCGCGTGTGAAGTCCGCGGTGCACGCTGGGTTAACGTGGTACTGGCCAACGCCAAACGCGCGATCAGCGGCCGCTACCATGCTATCAAGCAGTCCAAGTACGCACGGCGTTATCTTGCCGAAGCCCAGTACCGGTTCAACCGCCGGTTTCGCTTGGCCGAGATGCTGCCACGGCTGGCGCGTGCGTTCATGCTCTGCAAGCCTTGTGCAGAAACGAACCTTCGCTTGGCGTGCAATTTTCATGGCTGAGGATGCGCGCTCTCAAGGAACAAAAATTAACTGATTGATTGTAAAGGTGAAATTTTTGTTCCTTTTCGGGCGTCTACCGGCGCGCCGGTCGGTTGGCTAATCAGGAATCGGAATTGGGTGATGTGGTTGTCCCGGATCATCTGCCGGCGTGGCTGGAGCAGCATGGTGACGGACTGGACGCGATCATTCACATGGGCGCCATTTCCTCGACCAGCGCGATCGATGCCGACCTGGTGATCGACACGAACTTTCGGCTTTCATGGTTTCTGTGGCGCTGGTGCGCGCGCCACGACAAGCGATTCCTGTATGCCTCGTCCGCCGCGACTTACGGTGCCGGCGAGCATGGCTACGATGACGATGTTCCCCACAGGCGCTGGCAACCTTGCGGCCGCTGAACCTGTACGGATGGAGCAAACACCTTTTCGATCGCCGCGTGGCCCGCGCGGTCGCTGAGGGCGAGGCGGTCCCGCCGCAGTGGGCGGGGTTGAAGTTCTTCAATGTGTACGGCCCGAACGAGTACCACAAAGGCGACATGCGCAGCGTAGTGGCGCGCTATTACGCCACGGCCGCGGCTGGCGAGGAAGTGGGCTTGTTCAAGTCGTACCGCGCAGACGTTGCCGATGGGCAGCAGAAGCGGGATTTCGTGTACGTCAAAGATTGCGTCGCCGTGATCCTGTGGCTGCTCGATCATCCTGAAGTCAGCGGAACCTTCAACGTCGGGACGGGTGAGGCGCGCAGCTTTGCTGATTTGATCGGCGCGCTATTTATTGCGACGGGTCGCCCGCCACGTATTCGCTACCGGGACATGCCCGAATCCATGCGTGAGCACTACCAGTACTTCACGCAAGCGCGGGTGACGCGTCTGCGCGAGGCCGGGTTCGTGCAACCCTTCGCTTCGATTGAGCACGGCGTGCGCGACTATGTCGAGCGCTACCTGTCCCAACCCGATGCCTACCGCTAAGCGCCGCATGCTGTTTCCGGTCCAACACGTGATCCTTGATCGCGATGGGGTGCTGAACGCGGAGCTTCCCGATGGGGGCTACGTCACCGAGTGGTCGCAATGGCAATGGCTTCCCGGTGCACGCGAAGGACTCAAGATGCTTAGTGCTGCCGGCGTACGTGTTTCCGTCGCCACCAACCAGGCCGGAGTTGGGCGCGGCATCATGGATCGTGCCGGTCTGGACGCCATCCATGCGCACATGGTCGAGGAAGCTGCATTGGCTGGCGGTGCCATTGACGGAGTCTTCGTCTGCCCCCATACGCCGGACGATGGCTGCCATTGCCGCAAACCGGCGCCCGGCCTCCTCATTCGGGCGGTCAAGGCTTCCGGGATATCCCGCCAGTCAACCATTATGGTCGGTGATGCCCTGCGCGATCTGGAAGCCGCCCGGGGCGCCAACCTCGCGTCAGCTCTGGTGCGTACCGGCAAAGGACATCTGATCGAGGCCGTTGTCGTCAACCGTGGGGTTCCCGCGTTCGCAAATCTGCGCGAATTTGCGGAAGCCGTGCGGGCCGATTCGACTGCACGAGTAACTACGCTCTCATGAACATTGAACGAATTTTCGCGGAACATGCCGCAGTCATGCAGGCGACTGCAACAACCTTGCCGCCTGTCCTTGAAAAGGTTGCAACCGCATTGCAGGCGTGTCTGGCAAGCAAACACAAGATCCTGGCCTGTGGCAATGGCGGCAGCGCCGCCACGGCGCAACACCTCGTCGCAGAACTGGTCGTACGCTTCCGTGACGACCGACGTGCGCTTGCGGCAGTCGCGCTGAGTGCCGACACCATGACGCTGACCGCGATCGGCAACGACTACGGGTATGAGCGCATATTCGCAAGGCAGATCGAGGCCATTGCGGCGCCTGGCGATGCGCTGGTGGGGATCAGTACCAGTGGCAATTCGCCGAATGTCATCGAGGCGGCCATGGCGGCACGGGCGCTTGGTTGCACGATCGTTGCGATGACCGGCGCCGATGGCGGGAAGCTCGCAGCACACGCGGACGTCGTCGTGCGGGTGCCATCGCGCGTAATCGCGCGGATCCAGGAAGTGCATGACGTCTGCATCCATGCCATCGCGGAAGCGCTCGAAGAAAACGCACACCCGGCGGGCTCTCCATGAGTGACCGCATGCCCGACGTAGACGCAGCCAGATTGACCTCGGTGTTGGGTCGGGTGCGCGGTCTCAATATCTGGATCGTGGGCGACATCATGCTCGACGAGTACGCACAGGGTGAGGTCGACCGGATTTCCCCGGAAGCCCCGGTACCCGTGTTGCGGGTTCATGAGGTCGAGTACCGGCTTGGTGGAGCCGCCAATGTCGCCCGACAGGCCACGGCACTCGGGGCGCACACGAGCCTCGCGGGACTGGTCGGACAGGATGACGCGGGCTCGCGGATTCTCAAGCTGTGTGACGAATTTGGCATCGACACCCGCGCGGTGCGCCAATGCGATGACCGTCCGTCGTCCCGCAAGCTGCGCGCGTTGGCCCGGCACCAGCAAGTGGTGCGACTGGATTGGGAACATGCGGCGCCGTGTCCGTTTGAGGTGGCACGCTGGATCGTTGAGCGTCTCGAGGAGGGTCATGCCCCCGACGGCGTGATCCTCAGCGATTACGCCAAGGGTGTGCTCACCCCCGAGCTTATCGCGGCGGTCACCGATACCGTTGCGCCCCACGCGAGTTCGGTCGTGGTGGATCCCAAGCGATCCGATTTCACCGCCTATCGCGGCGCAAGCGTCATCACTCCCAACCTCCACGAATTGGCGATCGCGGCCGGACGCAGCTTCGATCCGGATGACGCCGAATCCATCGCGGCATCTGCCCGTTCATTGGCGCAGGATGCGGGTGTCAAGGCCATTGTCGTGACCCGCGGTGAGCGCGGCATGCTTGTGGTGCCGACACGCGAGCCGTGGATCAACATACCTGCGAGAAAGCGCGAAGTGTTCGATACGACGGGCGCCGGCGATACGGTCGTTGCGGTGCTTGCTACGGCGCTGGCATGCGGCGCAACCTTGGGCGAAGCAGCGTATCTGGCGAACGCCACAGCGGGCATCGTGGTCGGCAAGGTCGGCACGGTCAGCGCCGAACCCGGCGAGATCGCCGAGGTGCTGCGCGGCGGAAACGCGCGCAAAGTCCTTGAACGCGCCGAACTCGTGGCCAAGGTCGAGCGCTGGCGCGCTGCAGGGAACCTGATCGTCTTCACCAACGGATGCTTCGACTTGCTGCACGCGGGTCATTTGTCGCTGCTGCACAAGGCGGCCGCATGCGGCGACAAGCTGGTGCTGGCCATCAACAGCGACGCGTCCGTGCAGCGTCTCAAGGGCCCGGGCCGTCCGGTCACTGCGCAGCACGAACGCGCTGCCCTGCTGGCCGCACTGGCCTGTGTAGATGCGGTCACAATCTTCGAAGAAGACACGCCGCTTGAAGCCATACAGGCGATCCGGCCGGACGTGCTGGTAAAGGGTGAGGACTACAAACTTGAACAAGTCATCGGGCATGACGTGGTCGAAGCAGCGGGTGGCCGGGTCGTGCTGGTGCCCTTGCTGCCCGAGAAATCAACCACCGCACTGATTGACAGGATTGCCCACCGTGGCGTGGTGCATTGACGCGTACTTCACACGAAGATGAGTATCGGCGGTGATTTCGCGACCGGCCTTGAACAGGGTCATGAATGATGCCGCTTCGTCGACACCGCAAGCATCGGGAGATTGGGAAGTGCCAAATTTGACGTCCATGGTTTTTCGAGGCTTGGGGTTCGAATCCCAACCCGCTGGCTCACAGGCTTTGATCAGCACGCCTTCGCAGGCACGGCTGTTCCGTTGTTTCCGGGTCTTCTTCGGAGTGGTCTGGCTGTATGACACGTGGACTGCATCGTCGGGGGCAACCCGGCATGCGCTCGCGCAGTTTCTCGGCTCGCCGATCTCGTCACCGTGGGTCCATATTGCCGGCGCCGCGATCTTCTTCCTGGATCTGTATATTGCCCTGACCCTGTTATCCGGCAAAGGCATGCGATCCGCGTTGTGGATTGGCATTGTGTATCTGTTGGTCATGTGGATCGCCGTCGAGCACGGGGGCGATTTCAATCCGGGTGCGGGCGGCACGGATCCCGGGATCGCGCCACCCTACCTGATCGCTTTGATTCTCACCTGCACGACTTGGCGCATCAGCCAACCTGCGGCAACGCCCGCCGAGCGGGGGCTTGCGCTGCGATGGGCCCACGCCGCGCAGCTCATGTTCGGTTTCCTGTGGGCGTGGGACGCGTTGTTCAAGTTGCAACCGTATTTCTTCACCCGTTTTGTCAGCTTCCTTTCCGGAGCGGAGGCCGGCCAACCTGCTTGGATCGTCGCCTGGTTGCATGGATGGATTGCGCTCGTTATGTTTATCAGCCCGGTCTTGTTTGCCGTGCTGGCCGCGATCGCCGAGGTAGTGATTGCATGGAGCCTGCTTAGCGGCAAACTGTTGCGGATCATGCTGCCGATCGGGCTGATCTATTCGCTGATGGTCTGGTCGACCGCGGAAGGTTTCGGCGGGCCTTTTGGCATGGGCACCACCGGCATGCCGGGCAACATGTTCGGCCTTGCGGTGATCTACGCCTTGATATTTGGCTACCTCATGGTGCTGTACCGTTGGCCAATTAGTCACCTGACTGGCACTGATACTCAGCCCTGAAAGTTGCTTGCCAAACGCAAAGTGGATGGTCCGCAGAGGCCGGATCCAGCCTGTCGGATTGAATGTTGAGGTGGTCGTGGGCGCGCGCCCGTGATGGGTCGTGGCGCAAGAAAACCCTACAGCGCCGCCGTGAGCGGTAGTGCCATCCGCAACGGCGCTGCAGTGACCCGCATGCTTAGGAATCGCTGCCGGTCAGGATCGAACGCACCTGGCCGTTGTGCATCGACACACGATAATGCGCCACACGCCGGCCGTGGTTCTGGATCACGTCGACGTCAACGTGGGCGCTGTCACCGTGCCCGGCCGAATCGGCTTCCAGCGCGGGGCCATGGCCCACGCGTTCGGCCTTTGCGATGGCCTGGCCGAACGTGAGCTTGCTGCCTGTAAGCGCATGCGCGCCCTGCGCATCCTCACCGTGGGCCACCGAGCTGCCCAGCACCTTGCCGGAACTGGCATCGATGCGCAGCAGCAGCTTGGCGCCTCCACGCAATACGTCCACCTCGTACCAGTGTCCGTGTTGATTGGCTTCCATGCCGTAGCCATAGGCGGTTCCGCCGCCGCTTTCAGCGATTTTCACGGCTTGGGTAGGTGTGACGGGTGCCTTCAGTACGGCGGCCATTTCCATGTGGTCGCCGGCCTCGATATCGCCGGCCAGCGCGACCAAACTAAAGCCGGTCCCGAGTGCAAGAGCGATGGTGATGCCGGTTGCGATGTTGCGATTCATGTTGGAAGCCTCCTTGGGCAGGAGGCGTGATCGTGCCACGCGAAGCTTTGTGCGCGCTTTGCAGGCGCCTTGAAGTGGCAACGGTCACTACTGCTTTCTTGTCGCGCGGTACGCAGTCATGGCCCCTAGCTGGCCGGCCAAGAGGGCAACCTGAAAGGTTGCCGACATATCGGCAAAGCGAAACCAAAGGTTGGGAATGCTTAATCACGGTTGCGCTGTCATGGTCCTGCAACATTTCCATCGTCAAACTGCAACAAACCCCTTGTGCAATAGTCGTCAACGATCACGGCGCACGGGAGGTTCCCGTGGATGTCCATGCGGATTTCGCTGGTGGGCGCTCGCCGCTCGCTTAGCGCCCGGTCGAGCGTGGCGGACGCTACCGCTCAACGGCAAAGGTGATCCACAACCGACCAACGTGAGTGGGCAACAGACACTCATGACGCCGGACCGCACCCTATTTCATTCGCTACATGATTCGGAGGCCAGCCTGCAATGTCGGAAAGTGACTGGCTGGCGCTCGGCCTGATCGGACAGGCGGTCTTCGTCTCGCGCTTCGTCGTCCAATGGATTTGCAGCGAACGCGAACATCGCAGCACGATCCCGATGACCTTCTGGTATCTGAGCATCGCCGGCGGTGCACTGCTGTTCGTTTACGCGGTCTATCTGCGCGACCCCGTTTTCATCGTCAGCCAGTTCGGTGGCGTGCTCATCTATTTGCGGAATATCCAACTGCGTCGGCGCGAAGCCAGAGCGTGGACACAAGGCGGCGATCGGTGACTCTACCGGACTACAACGATTGGTGGATTGCCTTTGGCTTTCTCGGGCAGCTCTTTTTCGGCTTGCGGTTTCTCGTGCAATGGCTGTACAGCGAAAAGCACGGGAAGAGTCGCATCCCTGATGCATTCTGGTACCTCAGTGTTGCCGGCGGCGTGACGATTCTCACCTATGCCATTCATCGGCATGAACTCGTTTTCATCATCGGCGAGTCCATCACCCTGCTCGTGTTTCTGCGCAATCTGCACCTTTTGCGGAGGCCCGGATGAATGGTACCGGTCGTGACCACCCCGACTCGGAGCTTGCGATGAACGACGCGCGTGCCCGGTCGCAGCTTGCCTCGCGCGGCCGGATGTCGCCGCGACGCTTCATTGATTCCTGCAAGTGGCCCTTGGTGGCATTGATCTGCTTCGGCTTGCTGATGGGCTTCGCGTTCCAGGGTTCGCGTCCCTTGTGGAGCACCGACGAAGGGCGTTATGTCGATGGCGCTCTGCAGATGCTCGACTCGGGCAATTACCTGATGCCCGCGTACAGCCCGGACGTACTGAACTTCTCCAAGCCGCCATTGACCTACTGGGTCATTGCCGGTTCGCTCGAGCTCTTCGGGCGCAACACCTGGGCTGCGCGCACGCCGTACGCGCTGGCTTACTTGCTTACGATTTTGCTGTTGTACGCCATCGGCAAACAAGCCGTCCCGGACAAGTCTTGGCTTCCCGGCCTGGTGTACGGTTGCTCGGTAATTCCATTTTTCGCAGCCAACATCGCTTCCACAGATGTCCTGCTGACGTTGTTCGAAGCGATGGCCATGCTCGGCTTCCTGCGCATTGCCTTTGATGACACCGCGCATCATCGAGGTCGCTCCGTGCTCCTGACGTGGACGGGGTGGGGGTTGGCCTTCCTCACCAAGGGTCCGCCCGCGCTGATTCCCTGGCTGGCGATCATCCCGTTTTTGCTCATACGGGATGGTCCGCGTGGCCTAGGTCGGCTGTTCTCGCTTGCCGGGGTTGCAGCTTTTCTGGCTATCGGGTTCGGCTGGTATGCGATCGTCGTGCTGCGCTACCACGGATTGCTGCACTACTACCTGCATCGCGAGATCTACGACCGGATATTCACGCCGACGCAGAACAGGAACCCGGGGCTGCTGGGATGGGCCAAGGTCTACCTGCCGGTCCTCGTGCTGGGGTCACTGCCGTGGTGGCCGGCCGTAGCTCGTCAAGCCCGCGGGTGGCTGTCGGCCGGCCGATGGAGGGCGTGGAGATGCGACCGCGGCATTGAGCTGTTTCTGCTGCTGTGGTTCGCCATTCCCTTCATCGTGTTTTGCGCCGCCCAGTCCAGATTGCCGTTGTACATATTGCCGTTGTTCCTGCCGCTGTCCCTGATGCTCGCGCGCGGCCTGCGCCACCGGGTACATCTGCGTCACTTCCGACAATGGATTGCGCTTGCCGTCTGGGTGGTTGTCCTGTTGGTCGCGAAGGCTGGCGCCTCATACGCCCTTCACGATGCACACCGGGACAACCGGTTGATCGCGCACCAAATCGGTGCTACAGCCGGGTCGGCCCACTATGGCTCGGTGGTCTTCGTTGAAGCTACGGCATCGCAGTACGCGATTCAGGAACACACCCCCTGGGGTATCCGTCTCTACAACGGCAAGCCCGTTTACGCGATTGCCTGGAGCGCTCCGCAGGGTGCGGCCGCGCTGTGCCGCGCAGTGCGTCAATCCAGTTCGGCGCTGCTGGTGCTCGATCCGGCCATCAAGCCTGCGTGGGTTCACTCGAAACTGTCCGATTGCGCGATCCATGATGCCGCCAAGGTCGGAATCTGGCGACGTCATGCGCTGGTGGTGGCTCGTACATGACTTCGATCACTTGTACTCGACGAGGCATCCACTGATGTGCGGAATCTGCGGCGTGGTCCATCGGCGCGCCCGTCAGCCTGTCCCGGGTATGGAGCAAGCTGTCCGCCCGATGCTGGATGCGATGTCGCATCGCGGTCCGCACGCCCGCGCCCAAGTGGTGCGTGGGGAGCTGGTGATGGCCAGCAACCGCCTGGCGATCCGCGGCATCGACCAGATGCAACCACCGCTGATCGAACATGAAAGCGGGATCATCGTGGCGTGCAATGGCGAGATCGACAATCACCGCGAACTGCGTCAGGGCCTGGCAATGCACGGACGTAGCGGAGCCCTCACCACGGATGTCGCCGTGATCGCACCGCTGTATCTGGAAAAAGGCCTGTCGTTCCTGACGCACCTGCAGGGCGTGTTCGCATTGGCCCTGTGGGATGAACGCTGCCACCGGCTGATCCTTGCCCGCGACCGCGGCGGCGAACGTCACATGTATTATTCCATTACCCACGATCACGTCGTCTTTGCATCGGAACTGGCGGCCTTGCTGGCATCGCATCCGATTCCAGCGCAACTCGATGCACAAGGGCTGGCGCAGTTCCTGCGCTCGGGTTATTGCGTGTCCCCGCGCAGTCCGTTACGCAACGTGCACAAGGTCGCCCCCGGTGAGATGGTCGTACTCGAACACGGGAACATCATCAAGCATCAGCGCTACTGGAGGTTGCCCCCGCCGCACACGCCAATCGCACGCCCATCGTCACAGGACTTCGATCGGGTGTTCCGCGCGGCCATCTTGCGTCAGACCGACGTGGACGTCGACTACGGCGTGTTGCTGAGCGGTGGCGTCGATTCGGCGTTGATCGCCGCGGTGGCGCGCGCCGTACATCCGGGAAGACGGCCACCGGCCTACTGCGTGCGGTTTGCCGAAGCGTCCTTCGATGAAGGCGAGCCGGCAGCGCGGGTCGCGCATGACCTCGGTTGCAAGTTCGTGCCGGTTACCGTATCGGCGGCGGAGGTTCCCGAAACATTGCGGGAACTGGTGCGCGGCACCGGCGAGTTGCTCGCCGACCCGGCATGGATTCCCATGTCGCGGGTGGCAAGACGTGCCGCGCAGGACGTGCGCATGCTGCTGTCAGGGGAAGGTGCGGATGAGCTGTTCGGTGGCTATCCGACTTACCTCGGCGCGCGTTGGGCGGGGCTTTACGCACGCTTGCCCCGGCGTGCCCGGACCGCAGTGCGGGTGCTCGTCGAAGCGCTGCCTGCCAGTGACAAGAAGATGCCCGTCAGTTTTCTGCTGAAACGTTTCGTACGTGGCCAAGGCCTGGACGATGTGACGCGGCATCTGTTGTGGACGTCGGCGATCTCGCCGGAATGGCTGCGACGGCTCGGCGTAGAGCCGCCTGTGGAAGTTCACCGGAGCGATGGCGAGCGCCCGGTGGATGCCGTCCAGCGCTATGACTTCGAGCATTCGTTGCCCGACGCCCTCATGGCCAAGTCGGATCGGGGGAGCATGCTGCATGCCGTGGAAGTCAGGGCGCCGTTTCTGGATCGGGAGGTCATCGAGTTCGCCGCCACGCTTCCGGTCGCGGCGAGGGTTCGGGGCTTGACCACCAAGCCGTTCCTGAAACAGTATGCGTTGGGCTACCTGCCACGCGCGATCGTGACGCGGCGCAAACGCGGGCTGTCGGTGCCTCTTTCCGCGTGGCTGCGCGGTCCGCTGCAAGCCTGGGCGCAAGCCCGGCTGGGTCATGCGGCACTGGTAGACGCCGGCATCGACACGATTGCGGCGCAACGACTATTGACCGAGCATCTGGAACGGCGGGCGGATCACGCCCGTGCCATCTGGACCTTGATCGTTCTGAGCGAATGGCTGGAATGGTTACGTGAAACTGGCCCGGCGCCATTCATTGCAACACGCCACGACCGCGTGACCCTGCAACAATTGGCAATCGGCCGCCAGGCATGACGCGACCGACGCAAGCCTGGTCCGGTAACCGCCCTTCCTGTGTCTCCTGCGTCGCTTTACAGCCAACCAGCACAACCTGATGCTGCGACTCCCGACCATCGAACGCTACATCCTGCGCGAATTCATCGTCAGCAGTCTTGCGGCGGTGGCGGTGCTGTTGGTGATCTTTGCGGGGGGCGCCTTTGCGAACGTGGTCAACAGCGTCGCAACCGGCCAGTTGCCGGGTACGGTGATGTTCACGGTGTTGGGCCTCGATCTGGTGAAAACCCTGCAGGCCCTGCTGCCCATGGGGATGTTCCTGGGAGTCCTGTTGGCGCTTGGACGGATGTATCGCGACAGCGAAATGCACGTGCTGGCGGCCTCCGGTTTCGGGCCGCAAGGGCTGTTGAGGCCGGCCGCGGTTTTCGGGGTGGGTACGGCGGTCATGCTGGCGCTGGTGTCGTTCTGGCTGGCGCCCTGGGCGGCGCGCACGGCCGATGCCGAGGTGGAACAGGCCAACCGATCGGTGATCGCGGCGGGCCTTGAACCTGGGCGGTTCACTAGCCTACCGGGGCGCGGTGGCATCCTGTTCGCAAACACGATCAGTCCGGATGGCACCCGGCTCGGCAAGCTGTTCGTCGAGAGCGAACGCACGGGCAAGCATGGCGTTGTCAGCATCAGCGTGATCACCGCCGATCGCGGCGAACTGTTCCACGAGGGTCACGAAGACAACCGTTTCATCGCGCTGTACGACGGTCACCGTTACGACATTCCATTGGGCCGGGACGACTGGCGCCTGATGCAGTTCCAACGCAACGACATCGTGTTGTCACCGCCTGCCGACGACAGCCGCCAGGACGATCCGTACAACCGACGCACCACCGCCTCCCTGATCGCCGATCCTGCCGCCGCCGCGCGCGCCGAGCTGCAATGGCGTATTGCGATGCCGTTCGCGCCCTTGGTACTGGTAATGCTGGCCCTGCCGATGGCGCGTCAGAGCCCGCGCGCTTCACCGGTCGGACGCACTCTCATCGCGGTGCTGGCGTACTTGGTCATCATGAACCTTATGACGCTGGCGCGTTCCTTCATCGCCAGCGGCAAGCTGGCGGCGCCCATCGGGATGTGGTGGGTATTGCTGCCGATACTCGTGGGTGCGGCCTGGATATTTGCTCGCCAGTACGCGGTACGCAGTTCGCACGGTGCGATGGAAGGTGGCGGGTCGTAGCAGGTTGTTGCGAAAAGCTCGTTCTTGCATTTTTCAACGTGCCGAGTCCGGCACCGATCTGTACCCGGCTTCGCCGAATCAAGCGCCCTGGGTTTTTGATTCGTAGCGACCCATCCATAGATCGTGTCAACAGGCGACCCCCTGGTAGCGTCGCAAGTAGCTCGTGGTGTTGGCGCCGATCGTGGTTTGATCCGCCTACTGGTTACGCGGTCGACTCACGCCGGTATGCGCCGGAATGGGAGGTCGGCTTGGACGGGAATCAGTGGTCGGCATCAGCGGAATACACAAGCAATCAGTGTAAATTTCTCTCGAATGACGTAAGGTACGGAAGACCGCCGTCGCTTTCCGGTGCTCGCGGCTCATCCAGCATGTTTCAAGGCCCCGAAATCTGGTCATGCCGCGTACGTGGTTCGTTGAGTACCTCGCCGCGCACGACGAACCAGATGTTCTCGGCGATGTTGGTCGCGTGGTCGCCGATGCGTTCGATGTTCTTGGCGATGAAAAGCAGGTGGGTGCAGGCCGAGATGCTGCGCGGGTCTTCCATCATGTAGGTGAGCAGCTCGCGGAACAGGGTGGTGTAGATGGCATCCAGATCGGCATCGCGTTCCCATACGGCGTACGCCAGCTCGGCATCCTGTGCGGCGTAGGCCCGCATCGAGTCGCGCACGAGCCGGCAAGCCATCTTCGCCATCGGCGCGAGGCTGCCTACCAGCGGCACCGGCGCGGAGAGGTTCAGCGTCATCGAGCGCCGTGCAACGTTGGTGGCGTAGTCGCCGATCCGCTCGTTGTCGGAAGCGATGCGCAGTGCGGCAAGGATCTCGCGCAGGTCGCGCGCCATCGGCTGGCGCAAAGCCAGCAGCCGCAGCACGTCGTTGCTGATCTGCCGCTCCTGTTCGTCGATCGCGTCGTCGTTGTCGGCGACGCGTTGCGCGGCGTTGCTGTCGCGCTTGCCCAGCGCATCCATCGCGGCTTCCAGTTGCCTGGCGGCGAGTTCGCCCATCGCGGCGATTTCTCCGGTCAGGCGGGACATTTCCTCGTCGTAGCTTTTCACGAGGTGGTCGTGGGGCTGTGTGTTCATATGCTTTTCCTGGTCACTTCAGAGGTTCGGCTTGCAACGATTTGCTCGTCATTCCGGAATCGCGAAGCGATATCCGGAATCCAGTGTCTGTGTGCACCAACGTGGCGAAAGACACTGGATTCCCGCTTTCGCGGGAATGACGACAAAGCAGCAAGAACTTGTCCGTAAATAGCCGTTCGCACTGAGCGTAGCGCCAAAGGCGCGAAGTCGAAGTGCCATACGGTGCGGAATTTTCGGTGTTTCGACTCTGCGAAGCTTCGCTTCGCTACGCTCAACACGAACGGTTTTGTGATTTATGGACAAGTTCTAAGGCCCTCTAACAGGTTGTTGAAAAAGTGCTCTCCTGCACTTTTCAACGCGCCGAGTCCGGCACATGTCCGGACTCGGCTTCGCCGGATCAAGCACTTGCTGTGCATGATCCGCGACAGGTCGTCCATGACCTGCGCCAGCAGGGCGTTTTTCAACACCCTGCTAAGCTCGATCGCCTCACCCGAATCTTCCGGAAATGTAGTCTTCGGTCTGCCGCCTGGCGGGCGTGGTGAAAATCTTTTCGGTGTCGTCGAATTCCACCAGTTCGCCCAGGTACATGAAGGCGGTGCGGTCGGACACGCGCGCGGCCTGCTGCATGTTGTGGGTGACGATCACGATCGTGTAGTCGCGCTTGAGTTCTTCGATCAACTGTTCGATGCGGCCGGTGGCGATCGGGTCAAGCGCCGAGGTGGGCTCGTCCAGCAACAGCACTTCCGGCTTCAACGCGATGCTGCGCGCGATGCACAACCGCTGCTGCTGGCCGCCCGACAGTCCCAGCGCGCTGCGCTTGAGCTTGTCCTTCACCTCGTCCCACAGCGCCGCGCGGCGCAACGCCTGCTCGACGCGCGCCTGCGTTTCCGGCTTCGAGAGTTTCTCGTGGTGGCGGATGCCCCAGGCGATGTTCTCGAAGATCGTCATCGGGAATGGCACCGGCTTCTGGAACACCATGCCGATCTTGCTGCGGAGTTTGTGGACGGGATAACCGGTGTCGAGGATGTTCTCGCCATCCAGCAGCACCTCGCCGCTGGCGCGCTGATTGGGGTAGATCGCATAGATGCGGTTGAACACGCGCAACAACGTGGACTTGCCGCAACCGGACGGGCCGATGATCGCGCTGACCCGTTTGTCCGGCAGGTCCAGGCTGATGTTCGTCAGCGCCCGGGAATCGCCGTACAGAAAGTTCAGGTTGCGCGCCGCCAGTTTGGGCGGCGGCGACATGGCGGCAGCGGCAACCGCTTGCGCGGATGCTGGAGGCGGATTGAGCATGGCGGTTTCGTCAATCATGGGTGACCTTGTGACGATGCAGGTACCAGCGCGCGGACAGGCTGAGCAGCAGTACGAACAGCGTGATCAGCAGCGCGCCGGCCCAGGCAATCGCGTGCAGCGCCGGGTTGGGGTCGTTGGTGTACTGGTAGATCGCTACCGGCAGGCTTTCCATCTTGTTCAAGGGATGGAACGCCATGAAGTTGTTGCCGAAAGCGGTGAACAACAGCGGCGCGGTTTCGCCGGCCAGTCGCGCCAGCGCCAGCAGCACGCCGGTGACGATGCCCGATAGCGCCGCGCGCATCAGTACCTGCATGGTCAGCTTCCATTGCGGAATGCCCAGCGACAGCGCCGCCTCGCGCAGCGTGCCCGGCACCAGTTGCAGCATCTCGTCGGTGGTGCGCACGATCACCGGCAGGCCGATCAGCGCCAGCGCGATGGCCCCGGCAACGCCCGAGAACGACACCGCGCCGCCAGTCAGGTTCGACATCGGCAGCACCACGATCATGTACACGAACAGGCCCAGCACGATCGACGGTGCCGACAGCAGGATGTCGTTGAGGAAGCGGATCACGGCGCCGAGCTTCGTGCGGTTGGCGTATTCGGCGAGGAAGGTGCCGGCCAGAACCCCCACCGGCGCACACAGCGCGAGCGCGATCATGTCCATGATCAGGCTGCCGACGATGGCGTTGGCGAGGCCGCCCTGGTCGGCATAGGCGGTGATTTTCGTGAACAGTTTGAGGTCCAGCGCTGCGATGCCGTTCTTCACCGTGATCCACAGGATCCAGATCAGGAACGCCAGGCCCACCGCGGCGGCGAGGCCACTCAGCAGCATGGCCACCACGTTGACGGCGCGCCGGCGAACATGGATGTCGACGGCCATCACGCGCCCTCCCGCCGCGCCAGTTGGCGCAGCATCAGGCGCGAGATCAGCAGCACCACGAAGGTGACCACGAACAGCAGGAAGCCCAGCGCGATCAGCGCCGAGCGGTGCGTACCGACCGCCTCGTTGAATTCGTTGGCGATGCTTGATGAAATCGAAGTGCCGGGCATCAACAGCGAAGACGTGATGTTGTAGGCGTTGCCGAGCACGAAGGTTACCGCCATGGTCTCGCCCAGCGCACGGCCCAACCCCAGGAAGATGCCGCCGATCACCGCCGAGCGCGTGTAGGGCAGCACGATGTCCCACACCACTTCCCACGTCGTCGAACCGAGCGCATAGGAGGATTCCTTGAGCCGGTTCGGCACCGTCTGGAACACCTCGCGCATCACCGAGCAGATGAACGGCAGGATCATCACCGCCAGCACGATGCCCGCGGTGAGCAGGCCCAATCCAATCGGCGGTCCTTGAAACAATTTTCCGAGCAGCGGGATGCGACCCAGCGTGTCGCTTAGCGCCGGCTCGATGCGCGCCATGAATGGCACGAACACGAACAGGCCCCACATCCCGTAGATGATCGACGGGATGCTGGCCAGCAGCTCGATGGCGGTGGCGACCGGGCCACGCAGCCAGGTTGGTGCGATCTCGGTGAGGAACAGCGCGATGCCGAAGCTCAGCGGCACCGCGAGGATGAGCGCGATCACCGATGTCACCAGGGTGCCGAAGATCGGCGCCCACGCGCCGTAATCGTTGGTGACCGGATTCCAGGCATCGCTGGTCAAGAAATGCAGGCCCTGCCCGAACAGCACCTCGCGGCCGCCCCACAACGTCGACAGCGCGGCGCCCAGCAGCGCTGCCAGTACCAGCAGCGCGCAGGCCTTCAGCAGACGCCGGAACCACACATCGTGGCGGGCGTCGACGCGGCTGCGGCGCACGGCGTTGCTGGTCTTGATGATGGCGAGATTCGATGACATGGTGTTTTCGCTGAAAGTCGCTTTTGCCTTTTTCCTTGCTGTCCAAGGCAGGGACATACAAGGCCTCTGCCTTGTCGAGAAGGGCTCAGGCACGGATTACTGCTTGAACTCGGTCTTCCAATAGCCTTCGATCTGTTTCACGAGGCTGGCGGGGAGCGGCACGTAGTCCAAAGCCGTTGCCGCGGACTTGCCGTCGGTGTACGCGTAGCGAAAGAAATCCAGTGTCACCTTCGAGTTCGCGGCGTTCTTCGGTTGCTTGTACATGATCACCCACGACGTCGCGGTGATCGGCCAGGCATTGGCGCCGGGCGCGTTGGTCATCAAAAGATCGAAGTTCTTTGCGTGCGCCCAGTCGGCGGTCGCGGCGGCGGCCTGGAAACTCGCGGTATTCGGCTGCACCACCTTGCCAGCCGCATTTTTCATGCGCGCGTAGCCGATGTGGTTCTGCAAGGCGTAGGCGTATTCGACGTAACCGATCGAATTCGGAATCTGCTTGACGTACGCCGACACGCCCTCGTTGCCCTTGCCGCCGATGCCGGCCGGCCAGTTCACGGCGGTGCCCTCACCCACCGTCGATTTCCACTCCGGACCGACCTTGGACAGATAGTCCGCGAAGTTGAACGTGGTGCCTGAGCCGTCGGACCGGTGCACCACGGTGATCTTTGCGGAAGGGAGCCTCAAGCTCGGGTTGAGCCGTGCAATCGCGGGGTCGTTCCAATGCGTGATCTTGCCCAGAAAAATGTTCGCCAGCGTCGGCCCGTCCAGCACCAGCTTGCCGGGGGCGATTCCGTCCACGTTGTACACGGGCACGATGCCGCCGATCACGTCGGGAAACTGGCCGAGCCCGAACTTGGCGAGTGTGGCCGCGTCCAGCGGCATGTCGGACGCACCGAAATCGACGGTGCCGGCCTTGATCTGCGCGATGCCGCCGCCGGAACCGATCGACTGATAGTTGACGTGATTGTCGGTCTTCTCGGCGTAACTTGCCGCCCACTTGGAAATGACCGGATAGACGAAGCTCGAACCCGCGCCGGTGATGTCGGTGGCGTGTGCGGCGCCGATGCCGAACGCGATTGAAGCTGTGAGCACGAGCAGACGAAGTTTGCAGCGATGGTATGAGGTCACGCGAGACTCCTTGTACGTCGTGGTCGATGGCGCACATTCCAGCTCCCGCGTGTTGCAGCACGATGAGAGAAATATTGCAGGTTGATGACAGTCCGCCGCGCCGCACGCATGTCACGCAACCGTCATCGGTGTGACCCGTTCGCGTAACGGTCGAACCGCATCCTGCGCCACAGTTCTTCCAACCCACTCCCGCAAGGAGATATGCGTGCGTAACAAGATGCTTGTCGCAGCGATCGCCGTCAGCTTGTTGGCCGTCAGCCTGGGGGCATCGGCCCAGACACCCCCAGCTTCAGGCGGCGACACCGGAGAGCTTGCCCAATTGCAGGCCCAACTTGCGAGCTTGCAGGCCAAGGTCGCGCAACTCGAGCAACAGCAAACCCAACAGCGCGCGCAGGCCGCCGCAGTTCAACCGGCGAATAACGCCCGCGCCGCTTGGGCGGACGACACCAAGGTCGGCGGCACCATGTACACCGATTTCACCCATATCGACCAGACCAGCCACGGCAGGAAAACCGACGCTTCGGGCACCGGCCTCGACGTCAAGCGGTTCTACCTTGCCATCGACCACAAGTTCAACGACATCTGGTCGGCCAACCTGACCACCGACTTCAACTACACCGGTGTCACGGGTGAGACCCAATTGTTCGTCAAGAAGGCCTACCTGCAAGGTGCGTTCTCCAAACTTGCCACGTTGCGGGCGGGTTCGGCCAACCTGCCATGGATTCCGTTCGTCGAGGACTGGTACGGCTACCGCTTCGTCGAAAACACGCTGGTGGACCGCCTGCACTACGGCAACTCCGCCGACTGGGGCTTGCACCTGCTGGGCGGCAACGGTCTGGTCAACTATCAGGTGTCGGCGGTCAACGGCGGTGGTTACAAGCATCCGTCGCGCTCCAGCCATGTGGATTTCGCGGCACGCGTTGGCGTGCAGCCGATCAAGGGCCTGATGTTCGCGGTCGGCGGCTACGATGGCGATCTCGGCAAGGACACCCAATCGTCACCCGCGCTGCACAACGCGCGCCGCTACGACGCGATGGCCGCGTGGAACCGCGACGGCCTGCGCCTCGGTGCCGAGTGGTTCCGTGCCGACAACTGGATGAACGTCGCCACGACTGCCACCGACACGGCGTCGGGCTGGTCGCTGTGGAGCAGCTACGACTTTGCGCGCGCCTCGGTGTTTGCGCGCTACGATCAGGTCAAGCCGAGCAAGGATCTCGACCCCAGTCTCAAGGATACTTATTGGAACGCCGGTGTCGCCTTTCCCATCACCCGCGGCATCAAGGTCGCCGTTGCCTACAAGGACGAACGCCTGCGAGACGACACCACCACCAATATCCACAGCCGCGAAATCGGCGCATGGGCCGAGGTGAAATGGTAGTCACCGACCGTACGCTGAACGCGATGCGTCGCGCTAAGCGTATGCAAAGGCCGGCGCCGCAACCTGCTCGCATCCGGGTGAGTCCATGCGAACCCGATGCACTGCGAGGAGGATGACATGAAACACACAAAACGAACCATCTGCCTGCTGGCGGGTTCTGCATTGGCACTCGCAGCTCTGGCGCCGATGACGGCATCCGCGCACACCCACGTCTTCCTCGGCATCAACCTGGGTGGCCTGTTCGCGCCACCGCCGGTCGAGGTTTACACGCCGCCGGCGTACTACGCCCCGCAGCCACCGCCGGTCTATTACGCACGTCCGGCCTACTACGCACCGCGCGTGATCTACACCCGGCCCGAGGTGATTTATTACAACCGTCGCGGCTGGGATCATCACGAAGACCGCGGCTGGCACCGCGGCTGGTATCGCCACGACGATCACGACTGGCACCGGCATTGGCGCCATCACGACGACAACGACGACAACTGATCGTGGCAATGACTACGCCAGCCCACACGATGGGCTGGCGTTTCGTTATACGGCGTCCGTGCTGTGTGCCAGCAGCCGCGCCGCATCGAACACGCAAGTGAAGGTTGAACCGTTGCCGGATTCGCTTTCGATCCGCAATTGCGCGTCGTGCAAATTCAGCACGTGCTTGACGATGGAAAGGCCGAGACCCGTACCGCCGGTAGCGCGCGAGCGGCTGGATGACACGCGGTAGAAACGTTCGGTGAGTCGCGACAGGTGTTCGGCGGGGATGCCGTAACCGGTATCGCTGACCGAATATTCGGCGTCTGCCGCGCTGCGCCGCCAGCGGATCGTGATGCTGCCGCCGTCGGGCGTGTAGCGCACCGCGTTGCTGACGAGATTCGAGAACGCGCTGTGCAGGTCCCTGGGCGAACCCAGCAGGTCGGCGTTTGCGGAGTCTTCCAGCACCACGCGGTGCCGGCCCTGGCTCAGGGCCTCCGCTTCGCGGCACAACGATTCCAGCATCGCCGTCATTGCCACGCGTTCTTCGACGATGTGTTGCTGCATTTCCAGTCGCGACAGTTCCAGCAGGTCCTCGACGATCTGGCGCATGCGCTGCGACTGCGCGCGCATTTCGTTCAACACCGGCGCCAGCGCGGGCACGTCTTCCGGATCCAGCAGCTCCAGGTAACCATGGATCACCGTCAGCGGCGTGCGCAATTCGTGCGAGACGTTGGCGACGAAATCGCGCCGCACCTGTTCCAGCCGCGTGACCCGGCTGATGTCGCGCGCGATCAACAGGCGGAGGTGATCGCCGTAGGGAATCAATGAAAGCTGCAGGCGCACGCCCGCTGCGGCGGGCGAGGCGATGTCGTCGATTTCGCTCTCATCGGCGCCCAACCACGCGCCGATTCCGCCTTCTCCAAAACGCGTTGCGACGGACGCACCGCGATCGCGTGGCCACGCAATTCCCAGCAACTGTCCGGCCGCAGGATTGCACCAGCGGACGTGGCCATCCCGATCCAGCAGCACCAGCGCATCCGGCAACGCGCAGGCGACAGTGCGCAGGTCGCGCAACTGCGTCGCGAAGCGCCGCGCACGCATGCGATCGGTATTCACGGGTTGACCGAAAACCGGTAGCCCGTGCCGCGCACCGTCTGAATCAGTCCATCCAGCGCGAACGGCTCCAGCGTCTTGCGCAGGCGGCGGATGTGCACGTCTACCGTCCGTTCTTCGACGTATACGCTGCCGCCCCAGACCTGGTCCAGCAGTTGCGCACGCGAATAGGCGCGTTCGGTGTGGGTCATGAAAAAGTGCAGCAGACGGTATTCGGTCGGTCCGATCTCGATCCGCGAATCGCCTGCGTAAACGCGATGCGCGGGACCGTCGATTCGCAGGCCACCCATCTGGATCGAACCCTCCGCATCGTCGCTCTGGCTGCGACGCAACACCGCCTTGATGCGTGCGACCAGCTCACGTGTCGAAAACGGCTTCACCACATAATCGTCCACGCCAGTTTCCAGGCCCTTGACACGATCCACTTCCTCGCCGCGCGCGGTCAGCATGATGATCGGCACCTCGGCAGTGCGCTCTTGGGCGCGCAGTCGCCGCGCGAGTTCCAAGCCCGTCATGCCGGGCAGCATCCAGTCCAGCAGGATCAGGTCGGGCGGTGTGTCGCTGATCGCAACCAGCGCCGCGCGTGCGTCGGCGGCGTGCACCACATCCATGTCGGCCTTGCGCAAGGCGAATGCGACCATGTCGCGGATCGAGGCTTCATCTTCGACAACCAGAATGCGTTTGTGCATGCAGGAATTTACAGCAGATCGATGACAAGCATTGCAGCGTGGTAGTGTTACATTTTCATGACACACTCACCATCTGCGGACGCTCACGGTGCAACCGGACGTTGAGGTTCGGCGACATCCCAACGGGCGTGATCGCGATACCGCGCTATTGTTGGTGAGAATCCAGTACAGCGATGGATCGTCATGATGCCCGCACCCTTTCTGGCGACGGGCTCACCGCGCGGATGTCGGAGATGACGAGCTTTACCCCGCGTGGTCCAAGGTCGTCGTCAGCTGCGGCGCCGGCTCAAATGCATAGACATTGACGAGACACTGCACCAGCTGTGCCCAGGAATCGACGGCGTCGCGTGAACTGGGATCCACCGATGGAAGAGACCGGCGACCGGAGGGACAGCTTCGGTACGAAGCACGGCAATGCACTATTTTTGGGTATCCGGATTTCAGTGTGGGATCGGGGTCGTTCGGGTAGCACCAGCTCCATTTTCAAAACCGGATTCCACTGTGGGATCGTCGATCGACCTGCTAAATTGAAAACCGGATTCCAGTGTGGGGAGCCCCGTTGGACGACTTGCTCGGGTTGGAAGGGCTACGGGCCCTGCAGGTGAAGGAAAGCGATGGTGAATGCGTTATTGAGGTGGAGGGCACGGGCACCGTGACCCCCTGTGCAGCCTGTGGGCCGGCGCTCGGCCGCCTTTACGGTCACGGCACACAAACGCAGTCGTTCCGCGACACGCCGATGCGCGGGTTGCCGACCCGACTTGCGGTGCGCCGGCGCCGCTTCCAGTGCCAGCACTGCCACAAGACCTACTTCGAGGCGTTGCAGGCGGTCGATGACAAGCGCCTGGTGACGCGTCGTCTGCTGCGCTACGTGCGTCAGCACGTCTTCAACGAGACCTTCGCTGCGTTGGCGCGACAGTCCGGATTGGACGAGATGAACCGCCCCGGGAATCCCGGAGGCTGTTTGGTGTGAGTCAGGCCGCCTTGGCCAGACCCGCTCTTTGCCGATAGTAGTTGGCTTCAGCTTCTGCTGGCGGGATGTTCCCGATCGGCTCCAGCAG
>JBOHYV010000005.1:0-21342 GCA_050738135.1 Rhodanobacteraceae bacterium
AGCAGGATCAGCAGTCCGGCCAAGGCCAAGGCCGGCGTACGTGCGGTTTTCTTGAGGGTTTCGTAGTTCATTGCGATCTGCTCCATTTGGAACCAGCAACCAAATCCATCTCCCGCCGGGAGAGGCGGCCTTCGGCCGAGCGCGTAGCGCTCCCCGAAGGGGTGGGTGAGGGTCCGCATCTCGTCGTGATTCGCATGCGGACCCGAACCCTCATCCGGTGCTGCGCGCAAAAGCAAGAGCGGGCGCGCTGCGCCACCTCTCCCGAGGGGAGAAGGAAAGCGCCGTCCAGGCGACATCCAGTCATCTGGAATGCCCTACCTTCCAATCAGGTACATCAGTGGAAACAAGAAAATCCAGACGATATCCACGAGGTGCCAGTACAGCCCGGCCAGCACCAGCGGCGTGGTGTATTCACTGCGAATGCGCCGTCGCCATACCAGCACTGCCATGGTCGCGAGCACGCAAACGCCTATCAGTACGTGCAGGCTGTGGTACAGCGTCATCGCGTAGTAAAGGAAAAAGAACAATTCGATGCCGCGCGCGTGCGGTCCGTGTTGTGCGTAATCCACGCCGACCATCAGGTGTTCGTCGTATTCGTGGGAATACTCGATGCCGTGCAGCACCAGGAAGGTCAGGCCCAGCAGCGCGGTCAGCACCAGCAGTGCCGTGACCGCGCGACGCTGGTCAAAGGAAATCAGGTTGACGGCGAAGGTGACCGTGGCGCTGCTCAGCAGCAGGATCCCCGCTTCCACCGCGCCGAAAATAATCTCGGTGTGTTGGCTGCCGAGCAGGAACGCTTCGGGATCGAGGAACCGGCAGATGGCGTAGCCCGCGAACAGTACGCCGAAGAACAGTACTTCGGTGGCCAGAAAAACCCACATGCCGAATTGCGCCGTGGCGTGTTGTTGCCCGGCATCGTCGTATTGCTCCTTGACGAGGCCGCGTGCGAGGAGGTCGGCGGTGTTGCTGTTCACGGCATCGTTCCCGGAGCGGGTTCATCGTATGCGTAGGCTTTCTGCACCACCGGACGCTCGAGAAAGTTCTGTTTGGGCGGAGGCGACGTGGTCTGCCATTCGAGGCCACGGGCATTCCACGGGTTGCTGCCGGCTTTCGCGCCGCGATACAACGACCAGCCCAGGTACAGGAACGGGATCAGGTAGGAGATCGCCAGGATCGAGGCACCCGCCGAGGAGAGGATGTTGAGTGTCTGGAACTGCGGCGGATACGCGTGATAGCGCCGCGGCATGCCGAGGTAGCCCAGCACGTATTGCGGAAAGAAGGTGAAATTGAAACCGAAGAACATCAGCACGGCTGCGAATCGCGCCCAGCCTTCCGAATACATCCTGCCGGTGATCTTGGGCCACCAGTAATGGATGCCGGCGAGGTAGGCCATCACCGTGCCGCCCACCATCACGTAGTGAAAGTGCGCGATCACGAAGTACGTTGCATGCAACGGTATGTCGAGCGCAGGCGCCGCCAGCATCAGGCCGCTCATGCCGCCGATCATGAACAGGCCGATGAAGCCCAGTGCGTACAACATCGGAGCCTCGAAGCTGATCCGGCCGCGCCGCAGGGTCGCGGTCCAGTTGAACACCTTGATGGCCGAGGGCACCGCGATGATGAAAGACAGGATCGAGAACACCAGCGCCGCCGTTGCCGACATCCCGGCCACGAACATGTGGTGGCCCCACACCAGGAAGCCGATTACCGAGATCCCGACCAGCGCGTACACCATGAACTTGTAGCCGAAGATCTTGCGTCGCGCGAAGCACGGGATGATCTCGCTGACCACGCCCATGGCGGGCAGGATCATGATGTACACCGCCGGGTGCGAGTAGAACCAGAACATGTGCTGGAACAGCAGTGGGTCGCCGCCCAGCGCCGGGTCGAAGATGCCCACGTGCGCGATACGCTCCAATCCGATCAGCGACAGCGTCATCGCCAGCACCGGCGTCGCCAGCACCATCACCAGGCTGACCGCGTACATGCCCCACACGAACAGCGGCAGCTTGAACCAGGTCATGCCCGGCATCCGCAGCTTGTGCGTGGTCACGATGAAGTTGAGGCCGGTGAGGATGGTCGAAAAGCCGGTGACGAATACGCCGACGGCCACCAGGATCACATTGGTGTTGGAAAACAGCGTGGAGTACGGCGTATAGAACGTCCAGCCGGTATCGACGCCGCCCAGCAACAGGCAGGCGATCGTGAAACAGCCGCCGATCACGAACAGGTACCAGCTCATCAGGTTGAGTCGGGGGAATGCGAGATCGCGCGCGCCGATCATCAACGGCAGCAGGAAATTGCCCAGCGTGGCCGGGATCGACGGAATCAGGAAGAACCACACCATCACCACGCCATGGAAGGTGAATGTCTTGTTGTAGGTTTCCGCGCTCATCAGCGCGCCGTTTGGCGTGACCAGGTTGATCCGCATCATCGCCGCGGCGACGCCGCCCATCACGAAGAAGATCGTGATCGTGATCGCGTACAGGATCGCGATGCGTTTGTGGTCGCGGGTGGTCAGCCAGCTCCACAAGCCGGAACCGTGGGAGAAGAAACTGCGCGGCGGTTCGAGCGCGCCGGCGCCGGCGGCAGGACTGATGGCGTTCATCGGTGAGACCTGTCCACAGTTAGCCAAGTGGGTCGCGTTGCTTCCGCAGCGGTTGCCAGACAAGGCGCGTGCCGCAGCGCCATAGTGGCGCTATGGTCCAGGCGCGCACCGCCGTATGGCGGCCGCTGCGGAGCAAGCCCTCGGGCCGGGGCCATTTGCCCACATGGTGGCGTCATCGTTCGTCCATGTATCGACATACATCTTCCTCTGTCTTCCTTGCCCTGCCGGCAAATGGCGACGGCGCGGCCCGCCAGGCTAATTGCGGACAGGTCTGGTGCTTTCGTGGGCGGGCTGCGCGCCCGGCTTGGTGGATTTGAGGTAGGCAAGGAGTGCAAGCACGTCGCTTTCGCTCAACTGCCCCGAGAACGACGGCATGATTGGCGCGTAACCGGCAACGACCTGCTTGTCGGGCAACATGATCGAATCGTGGATGTAGCGGTCATCGGCGATCACGGTGCGGCCGTCCGCGAGATGCACCACGCGGCCGTAAATGCCGTCGAGATCCGGCGCGTGAACCGACGCATTCGCGCCGTGGCAGCCGCTGCATCCCTTGGCCCGGAACAGCGCCGCGCCTTGCGCCGCAAGACTGGTCCCGGTGTCGTGGCGGTCGAGCCAGCGCGCATAGTCCTGGCGCGACATCACGATGACCTTGCCGCCCATCTTCGAATGGTCAAGGCCGCAGTATTGCGTGCAGTACAGACGATAGTTCCCGACCTCGGTCGCCTTGAACCACAGTTGCGTATAGCGTCCCGGCAGCACGTCCTGCTTGACCCGGAAAGCCGGCACGGCAAAGCTGTGGATGACGTCCTGCGACGTCATCATCAAGCGGATCGGCACACCCACGGGTACGTGCAGCGTGTTGATTTCGCGTTGGCCCCCCGGGTGCTGGATTTTCCACATCCACTGCTTGGCGATCACGTAGATGGTCTCGGCATTGGCCGGCGGCGTGCGGGTGCTGGCGTACAAGAACAGGCTCCAGACGAATACGCCCATGAAGATCGCGAGCGGCACGAACGTCCATGTCAGCTCGACCGGCAACGTTTCCTTGGCCAGCGTGCGGTCGGTCGGCCGGCCTTTCCGGTAGCGGATGCAGAACACGAACATCACCACGAACACGCCCAGCGCGACGGCGGAGCACAAGCCGACCATCGACCACCACAGCACATCCTCCGGACCGGCATAGGTCGAGGCATTCGGCAACAGGTGGAAGAAGCCGCCGGAGCTCATGACTCCGTTTCCCCATGACGCGCGCGGCGCGATTCGCTTCGACGCAGCACCACCACAAGCCCGACCAGCACCAGCGCGGTCGAAATGCCCAGGCCCTGCATGATTCGATGGATGGTCAGCGTGTAACGCCCGGTCGAGGTGTCGTACTGGCAGCACAACAGCAACAGCTGGTCCACGATGTTGCCGACGTGACCGCCCGATGCGTGCACCAGCGCCAGTCGCAGCGTTTCGGACGGAAACTTGACCCCGAACAGGTATTGCGAAACGGTGCCTTTGGGCGTCAGCACCACCACGCCCACCGCGTGGTCGAACTGGTTGCTGCGCTTGTCGAAGAAATACCGGAACCCGATGCTGTGCATCAACGGTGCGATGGACGATTGCGGGCCGGTCAGGTAGTGCCACTCGGCGACATCGGCATGCGGATGGGCCATCGCATCCATGTGCTGTGCGTGTTGCGCATCGACCGGCGTTTCCGCGGGGTCGATGCTGACGAGTACCACGTTGAACTGCTTGCCGGGCGTGAAGCCGGTGCTCCGCACACCATGCGCGACGCCGGTGCGCACGATGCTGCACAGGTTCTTGCAGGTGAAATAGCCCGGCACCAGCAGCACGGGCTTGCCGTGCAGCAGGTCACGCAGGTGCACGCGTTTGCCGTGGGCATCGCGAAAAACCGCGTCGAGCGGCACCTTGGCGCCGAGCTCCTGGTCGAATCCTACGCGTTGTCGCAGGTCGGAAGGCGCGCGCACGTGGGAGGGCGTCGCCGTCGCAGCAAGACACGCATTCGCGACGAAGAGCAATGCAAGTACCAACAAAGACGCCGACACGCTCCCAAGCACGACGTGTGCGAGTGCTCTTGAACCCTCTTCCTCATCGCTTCTTGATGGGAGAGAGGGGGTTAAGAGCGTGCCTTTGCGAATCATCGCCGCGCTCCTTGCGCCGCCGGCTTGGCGTTGCTCGAAGCGGATGCCGCCGCGCCACCCGAAGCCGCCGGCGCCGCCACGGGCCTGTGTTGCTGCTGCGCGTAAATCTGCATCGCACGCCGGATGGGAATGCGTGCATGATCGTGGCCGGCATCGAGCCATTGATAGCTGGACAGGATCGCCTCCTTGTGTGCGCGAAATTGCGCCAGATCGCGTTGCGGATGGGCTTCGAGGCGCGGCCGCGGCGGGATGCGCGCGGGGCGGGCCACGACCGTGGCGTGGTTAGGAATCACGGCTCCGCTCAAGACGAAATGCATCCCGGCGGCGATGGCGATGATGGTGAATGCGAGGGTTCCCGCGCAGATCAGGATGGTCCGGAACGCGATTCCGTCGGACTCGTGACCGAATGGTTTTTCCATGGGTTCAGCCATGCGTTTTCTCCAGTCCCTGCGGCGTCGCGGCATTCACCGGCGGCGTCGATTGCGCGCAACGAAGCTGGCCCGCGTACACGCACCACCACAGGGCGCCGATACCGAGTGGCGCGCACAGGTCGGTCCAGCGCAGCAGGAAACCGCCGGCGCGGAAACTCGGGATCGCAAGCCACAGCGCGTCGGCGCAATTGGCCACCACCAGCATCATCGCGATCGCGCCCAGCCATGCACGCTGGCGCTTGGCTGCGCGCGACAGCAGCAACGCGAATGGCAGCGCAAAGTTGAAGGTGATCAGGAACCACGCGAGGTACCGCCACGTGGTCAACGTGCGCGGGATGTACCAGGCGTTCTCCGCCGGTAGATCGGCAATCCAGATGGTCAGGTACTGCATGAATGCGAGGTACGACCAGCCCAGCACCAGCGCCAGCAGCAGGTTGCCGAGATCGTGCAGCACGTCGGGCGGAACCGCAGTACCAGGGTCGCGCCGCCGCGCCATCACCGCGGTGGCCAGTGCGCCGGCCGCCAGAAGCCAGCCGGTGCCGACCATCATGCCGAATATGGACGAGTGCCAGTGCGGCGTCAGCGACACCATCCAGTCGGCGGCGGCGAGCAATGAGGTGACGGCGTACACGATCAACCCCGGCGCCGCGATGCGGCGCGCCGCCACACGATCGTCCATGTGCCGCGTGAAGGCGGCCAGCCAGCCGATCCAGACGCCAAAGTAGATGATGGTGCGGATCACGAAGAAGCCTTCCGCGAGGTACCAGGCTTGCTGGCGCGTCTGCGCGTGGTGCGCGAGTACCGCGGGCGATGCCCAGGCGTAGAGAGGGTGCATGCCGACGAGGATCGGGATGGCCGCGATGGCCATCAGCGGCAGGATGCGCGCTGCTGCCAGCAACGGCCCGCGGATGCAATCGCCCCATGCGCCGCCGGTGATCGAGTGCGTCATCAGAAGTGCGAGGCTGCCGACGGAAAGCCCCGTGAAAAAGAAGAACGCGTACAGATACGAAAGCAATGCCTGCCTGGGGTCGCGCCATAGCCCGAGCAGCAGACACGCCACCAGGCCCGCGACGCCGAGCAGCACGGCGATCCACTGCGCACGGGTGCGGGGCAGCCATGCGCTCACGGCGTGGCCCCCTGCTTCTTCCCCTCTCCCTTCGGGAGAGGGTGGCGCGCAGCGGCGGGTGAGGGTTCGGTACCGCCGGATCGATCCGCTTTATATCGGACCCTCACCCCAGCACTACGCGCTCGGCGCTTGGCGCCACCTCGCCCGGAGGGAGAGGGGTTCACCACTTGCGAGTTCGGCGCGCCAAGCTCCTGCATGTCCTGCGCGCTCAAGTCAGACTTCGGCGCATCCTGGCTCAGCTGGAGTGCACGGATGTACGCGACGATGGCCCAGCGATCATGCGGTGAAATGCGGTCCGCGTAGGGATACATCACGCCGTAGCCGTCGCTGATCACCTTGTAGAAGTGGCTGTCCGGCGCCTTGCGCAAGGCCGGTGTGTGGTAACTGGGTGGGTGCGGAAAGCCGCGTTCGGCGATCATGCCGTCGCCGTCTCCCACGCGGCTGTGACACGGCGCGCAATAGACATCGAAGCGTTGCCGGCCGCGCTCCAAAAGCTTCATCGTGATCGGCAGCGGATCGGAAAAGCCCGGACTTGCCGCGGCGCCAGCCCGCGCCAGCGGTTTGCCCTCGGCGTCCACGCCGCTGACGGGACCGGCCGGCGGCACCAGCTTGACGCGGTCCATGCGTCCGCTGGAAACGCCGGCCAGGGCGCCTGCCGAATACGGTTCGGTCCCGGGTACCTGCGGGCGTGATGAATTGCCGTTCGACCACAGCGGACTCGAGGTGAGCGGCTTGTACTTGGGCTGGTCGTACATCTCGTGCATGCCGCGCTCGCAACCGGTGAGGGTGGCCGCGGCGAATACGCACACGGCAACGTTGCGCAGGACTCGGACCCTCACCCGGCGCTGCGCGCCACCACGGAGCTCCTGGCCATGGACGGCGGTTTCCCCCGGTGGAAGACGGAGCGGCTGTGAATCCATCTCGCTCCGGGAGAGGCGGCGCCAAGCGCCGAGCGCGTGGCGCTGGGGCGAGGATCCGGCATGGCCTGAACTCTTCATGCTTCCGCCACCTCCGTGATCGACAACGGCGACAACGTGGCCAGGAATTCCCGTGTGCGTTGCAGATCGAAACGGGGATCTTCCCTACGGACCAGCAGGAAGTAACGGTCGCTGGTGGCGCGTTCGAATTCGTGGCTCGCGAACAACGGGTGGTGGACGCGCGGCAGCCGCGCGCTGAACAGCGCCGCCAGGAAGCCCAGCAGCACCGCCCACAGAATCGTCATCTCGATCGCCGGGGGGATGAATGCGGGCCACGAGAATGGCGGACGGCCGCCGACGTTGATCGGGTAATCGACTGCCGCCGAGTACCATTCGAGCCAGTAGGTGAAACCGCCGCCGCCGAGCGCGCCGACCAGCATCCAGAGCGGCACGAACGTGTGTCGGTGGCCCAGCGCTTCGCCCATGCCTTCGACCGGGCAGGGTGAATACGCCTCGACCGTCGTGTAACTCTCATGGCGTGTCCGGCACACCGCATCACGCAGTTGCTCGCCGTCGGCGAATTCGGCCAGCAGGCCATGCACGCGCGCGTTCATGGCAACGACGGCTCCGCCGGCGACCGGCGTTGCGCGTGGGCAAGCTTGCGCAGCTCGAACATCGAAAGCATCGGCAACAGCCGGGTGAACAGCAGGAACATGAAGAAGAACAGTCCGATCGAACCGGCGAGGAACAGCAGGTCCCACACGGTCGGCCAGAACATGCCCCACGCCGACGGCAGGAAACCCTCGTACAGGCTGGTCACGATCAGCATGAAGCGCTCCAGCCACATTCCGACCAGCACCCCCAGTGAAATCACGAATACGGCGGCGGCGTTGCGGCGGACGCGCGGAAACCACAGCAACTGGATCTGCAACACGTTGAACAGGATCGTGCCCCAGAACACCCAGGCATACGGCCCGACCACGCGGTGCATGGTCATCGCCACGTCGTAGCGGTCCATGCTGTAGAAGGCGGTGAAGATTTCCGAAAAGTAGCTGTAATCGACGAACAGGCCCGCCATCAGCATCATCTTGGCCATGTTGACGATGTGGCGTTCGGTCAGGTATGCCTCGAAGCCGAACCATTTGCGCAGCGGAATGCCGAGCGTCAGCACCATCGCGAAACCCGAGAACAGCGCACCTGCGATGAAGAAGGGCGGAAAGATCGTTTCGTGCCAGCCCGGCACCAGACCTTCGGAGAAATCCAGCGCGACCATGCTGTGCACCGAGAACACCAGCGTCACGGCCAGCGCCGCGGTGATCAGGTTGAATTTCTCGAAGCGGATCCAGTGGCGCGCTTCGCCGCGCCAGCCCAGCGCGAGCAGGCCGTAGAGGCGCGCGCGCACACGGGTCGGCGCGAGGTCCCGCAGCGTCGCGAGGTCCGGCAGCATCCCCGCGTACCAGTACACGACCGATACAATCAGGTACGCGAGGATCGCCCAGAAATCCCACTCAAGCGAACTGCGCCATTGCGGCCACAGGTTCATGACGTCGGGGTAGGGGAACAACCAGTAGAAGAACCACGGCCGCCCGAGATGCAGGATCGGGAAGATCCCTGACACCGAAACCGCGAATACGGTCATGGCCTCGGCAAAACGGTTGATCGAATTGCGCCAGCCTTGACGGGTCAGGTACATCGCGGCGGAGATGAAGGTGCCGCCCATTCCGATCGCGATCCACCAGACGTAATTGGCAATGAAGAAACTCCACGCGACCGGGATGTTCAGGCCGAAGATCCCGATGCCCGCGTACAACAGCCATACCGTGCCCACGAACAACACCCCGCACAGCAGCACGGACAGCGCGAAGCCCCCGAGCCACAGCCAGCCGGTCGGGCGGCGCAGGGTTGCATCGCTGATCGTCGTGCTGATCGTGGCGTCGGTTTCGTCCGGCGCGATCACCGGCGGCAGCGCGTCGCGTGGCAGCACCGCGCTCATGGCGAGCTTTGCCTCCCCCTTCCAAAGGAAGGGGGATCGAGGGGGATGGCTTTTGCTGCGCGCAGCGGCATTCCCCCGCGTCTGCGGCACCCGCGCTCCGCGCGCGTTCGCTGTCGCTCCGCCCTTCCTGCGGAAGCGGGTCGGGGTTTGTTGAAGCGGTGGCGCGAAGCGCTCATGAGTCTTCGTCCTTCAATGCCGGGTTCGGATTGCGGATGCGCGCGAGATAGGTGGTGCGCGGACGCGTGCCGAGTTCGTTGAGCATCGCGTAATTGCGTGGCGAAGCCTTAGCCTGCGAGACGTTCGATTGGGCGTCGGAAATGTCACCGAAGCGGATCGCCTGGGTCGGGCAGGCCGCCTGACAGGCGGTCACGATTTCGCCGTCGCGGATGCGGCGGTCCTGTTTGTCGGCCTCTATGTGCGCGGTTTCGATGCGCTGGATGCAGTACGTGCACTTTTCCATCACGCCG
Source organism: Rhodanobacteraceae bacterium (assembly GCA_050738135.1). GTDB lineage: Bacteria > Pseudomonadota > Gammaproteobacteria > Xanthomonadales > Rhodanobacteraceae > 66-474. The sequence continues at coordinate 9,690 of JBOHYV010000005.1, forward strand.
CGTCGGCGCACCGTGACTTCGGGGTTGCGCATGGCCTCGATCTGCGGGGTGTGCTTGTCCGCGTACTGCATGAAGTTGAAACGCCGCACCTTGTACGGACAATTGTTGGAGCAGAACCGGGTGCCGACGCAGCGGTTGTACACCTGCACATTCAAGCCTTCGGCGTTGTGCACGGTGGCGTCGACCGGGCACACCACCTCGCACGGCGCGTGTTCGCACATCATGCAAGGCACGGGCTGGCTGTAGCTTTTCGGGTTGTCGGCGTCGCCGTCGTAGTAGCGATCGACGCGGATCCAGTGCATTTCGCGACCGCGCCGCACCTGGGCTTTGCCGACTACCGGGATGTTGTTCTCGGCCTGGCAGGCGATCGTGCACGCCTTGCAACCAATGCATGCGTTCAGGTCGATGCTCATGCCCCATGCGTAATCGCCCGGCGGCCAGTCGGGATACAGGCTCGGCGGCTTCATCCCGTAACGGTCATGCGCCGTGGCGAATTTCGGGTCGGACTTGAATTCATCCAGCGTGCCCACGCGCAAGGGGTCGCGTCCCTCCATCGTGAAGTGGTGCTGGGTCTGCGCGATTTCGTAACGTTCGCCGGTTGGAATCAACTGCAGGTCCGTTGCGACCCACGGCGCTCCCTGCGAACGCAGCGCATAGGCATCGAAGCCTTGCCCGTCGGCGACCCGCCCCGCGTGCTTGCGGCCGTAGCCGAAGTGGACGGTGACGCTGTGTGTCGCCTGACCCGGCATGATCCACACGGGCCCGCGTACCGAACGTCCGTGGCTGCGCAGCTCGACCCCGTCGAAATTGTGCAGACCCTTTTTTTCGGCAAGCTCGGGCGACACCAGCACCACGTTGTCCCAGGTCAGTTGCGTCAATGGCTTCGGCAGTTCCTGCAGCCAGCCGTTGTTCGACCACGCGCCGTAATCGATGGTGGGGTCGGGGCGGAACAGCAGTTCCAGGCCTCTATTTCCTTCGGAACGAAGGTGGTCGCCGCGCAGCGGCGGGGGGACGCGGCCATTTGCAGCAAAAGCCATCCCCCTCGATCGCGCTGCGCGCGCGTTCGCTTCGCTCCGCCCTTCGTTCCGAAGGGGGAGGGCAGCTTCACCCCCGTCGGCACGAAGGGGGTCGCCGTGCAGCGGCGGGGGGATGCTTATCACGCCGGATTGCAATGCCTCGTTCCACGCCTTGTCATCGTCGAGTTGTTTGCGCCACTGTTGGCGCACCAGAGCATGTCCTTCGGCGGACGATTGGCCCAGCAACATCGCCATCACTTCGATCGCGGAGTGGCCGCCGTACAGGGGCGCGATCAGCGGCTGCGCGATACCGGCCGTGCCGTCGAACGCGCGCGCATCGCCCCACGCTTCCAGCTCGTGTGCCTGTGGCGCATGCCATCCGGCGAGCTGTCCCGTCTCGTCGCGATACAGGCCGAGGTGCAGCGTGTGTGGCACACGCCGCAGCGCCGTGACCACGTCCACGTCCTCGGGTGCGTCGTAGGCGGGATTGACACCCAGCATCAGCAGCGTGTCGACCTTGCCAGCTTGCATGTCCTCGACCAACGCGGCCAGCGATCCATCTTCGTGGTCCGGCGTTGCGAGCAGCGGTGCAACGTATTCGATGGTGTGCCCGATGTTCGCGAGCGCCGCGTTCATCGAACGCGCCAACGCGTGCACGGCTTCGGGTTGGGCGTTCCCCGCAATGATCAGCGACACGCCGCGATGGGCGGAGAGATCCTTTGCCACGGCGTCGATCCAGTGTCCAGGTGGAGGACCGGCAGCACGCTGTCCGCCCACCCCGAGACGTGTGGCCAACTGTGCCGCGAACGCCGGGATCCCGGTCGACGCGAGCGGCAGGCGGTGATCGGCCATGCTGCCGGTGACGCTGGGTGTGGGCTCGACCACGTACAGGCGCGACATCGGCGTGCCGCTTTTTTCCGGGTTGCGTGCCGCGGCGAAATCATGCGCATAGCGGACGCCCGCCGCAGGATCGCCGAGAAAGTCGGCATCCAGCGAAACGATCACCCGGGCCCGATCGAACCGGCAGCGCACGTGATCCCGGGTCAAGGCGCCTGCGCCCGGATCATGCACGTGCCAGCGCGCCCGCGGGAACCGCCGCTGCAATGCTGCGAGCTGGCTGATCAAGGTCGGCGACGTGGTCGGCCCGATCAGCACGCGCAGGCCTTCACCGCCGTTCGCATCGAAGTGCGCGGTGCGATCCACCAGCATCCTGGCGAAGTCATCCCAGGTCGCGACGGTGTTGCCATGCATCACCGACTGCGAGCGGTCCGGATCCCACAGCTGCAATATCGCCGCCTGCGCGAAAATGTCGGTGCCACCGAGGCTGGCCGGATGCTGCGGATTGCCTTCGACCTTGGTCGGACGGCCCATGTTGTCGCGGACCAGCACGCCACGCGCATAGCCATGGCGGGTCAGCGTGGTCGCGAAGTAGCGCGGCAGCCCGTCGACCTGGCCGATCGGCTTGTGCACGTACGGCACGATTTCGGTTTCCGGCGGATGGCTGCATGCCGCCAGCCCGGCCAGCGCCAGTGAAGCCGCCATGAGTTTGAGAAAATTGCGCCGGTCCAGCGATGCCGCATTTGCGAGTCGCGGATGTTCGGCTTTCAGCCAGTTGTGGAACGCCTCGGAATCAGCCAGCTCTTCCAGCGAGCGCCAGAAGCGCGGGCCGCGTTGCCCTGCCAGCCTGGCGCGTATCGCTGCCGGGTCCAACCGCATCGGTGCATCCATTGGTTCGCGCGGCGTCATCGGTGGCATGTCGAGCATTCCGTGAGTCGCCGCTTGTCGATGTGGTACTTGTGCAACAGTCGCGTACCCAGCGCCAACTGGTTTTTCGCATGCCAGTGCAAGTTGAAGATTTCATCTTGCGGTCTGAGGTGCTTTGCGGGGTCGCGGTGACACCCGAGGCACCATTGCATCGTCAGGTGCTCCTGCCGCGACATCAGCGGCATTTCGTCGACAGCGCCGTGGCAACTCGCGCAACCGATGCCCTTGGCGATATGGATACTGTGATTGAAATAGACGAAATCGGGCAGCTTGTACACGCGCTTCCAGTGCAAAGGCACGCCGCTGTCGAAGGCCGTGAGCAGGGGCGCCAGTACCTTCTGGTGCGTGTACAACTGCGAGTGGCAGGTCATGCAGGTCGACAGCGGCGGGATGCCCGCGAAAGCCGATTGTCCAACGGAGGTGTGGCAGTACCGGCAGCCAATGCCGTCGTCGCCCACGTGATGCTTGTGGCTGAAGGGCACCGGTTGCTCCACCGGTTCCTGCACCCCGATCGGGTTGGCCATCGCCCAGCGCCACAGGAAAACCCATGACACGAAGCTGATCGCGACCGCGATCAGGCCCAGCTGGAACCAGAAGGCGAACCGCTTGGGGAAAATCTGCGCCACGTGACTTCCTGTCCGGCCGCGGTGACCTGTCGAACGCACGCCGTTGGCGCCGCGTCGGCTTCCTCCCTGATGCGTGCGCATCGATGTGCGCCGACACGTGGGATCCCAAGTCTGCAACTTGAAGTGTCATCATTGCGTGACAGCGGTCCGGAAAAAGTTTCCGGATTGCCAACGCGGCCGCTCGGCACAGGTTCACCGCCTCCGATGATCGGCCTTCCGGCCGGGCACTTCATCGGATTTACCGTCGAATTCGTCCAGCATCTTGTTGATGTCGTCCGGCGCGCGTTTGGCCAGCTTGCGGTAATACTCGCGCAGGCGATCGAGCGTCTGGTCGTCCACGTTTTCCAGATCCAGGACCGCATTGTTGGCCAGCTTGGCTGCATGGATCAGCTCGTCGAGTTTGGCCTGCACCGCCGCAGTGTCACGGTTCTGGGTAGTCTGGATCAGGAACACCATCAGAAAGGTGACGATGGTGGTGCCGGTATTGATGACCAGTTGCCAGGTATCGGAAAAGTGGAACAACGGGCCGCTCGCACCCCAGCCGATCACGATCAGCAGCGCCAGCGCGAAGGTCAGGGGGCTTCCGGAGGCGCGCGCCACCCCGTGTGCGAAACGCGTGAACGGCGATGCGCTCGTTCGGGGTGTTTCCGGCGCGTGCTTCGTCATGCCCGTTTGCAAACGGTGATGTTGCCGTTGGCTTCGAGGATGGCCTGGTCGATCTGCTCGGTGGTGAGGCTGTGCTTGCGCAGCACACCCTCGAAGGTGCCGAAAGGCACATTGCATCGCTTGAGCACGTCGTGGAATACCACGCCGTCGCGTGCGATCAGCACCGGCTTGCCGTCCAGGATGTGCTCGACCTTGCGATAACGTGCGGTCAGGAAGGCACCGATGTAGTCCAGCAGCAGCAGTACGGCCACCACCAGCAGGCCGCCGAGCACCGATTTGTCGTTGCCGACCATGGCAGTACGCACGGCGCTGCCGAGTACGATCACCACGATCAGATCGAAAATGCTCAATTCGCCGACCGTGCGTTTGCCGGAAGCGCGCAAAAGGACCAGCAAGGCCACGTAGACGATCGCCGCGCGACACACCAGCTCCCATGCCGGAATACCCAACGTGAACATATCGTGCATACCGAACCTCCTCTCGACCGGGCGGTCCTCACTCATTCCAAATCGCGTCGAAACCGCGCAGAACGGCTGGCCGACGGCGTAGCCGTGGCCGCAGAACAACAGCTCCACCTCGCCGTCCTCCGTGCGGCGCAGTGGAGCACATGACAGGTGGTCGGCACTCGATGCAGTCGCCGTCCATCCGGTGGGCGCTGCCGATCGGCAGCGTCAACGCGAAGTCAACGCTTGGACGTTTCGCCGGCGCGCTCGTGCACGGAATGTTGAAGGCGTTTTTTGTGTGCGAACATCGTTTCACCTTCCATGGATTCGGCATTGTGTTCGTGACGTATGCATGCCCCATGCCACGCCCGTGGCGCACCACAACGGTTTTTCGGCCCGCATCGGCTCCGGAAAATATTGCGGAATCGGGGAAAATTTTGCGTCGAGGAAAAATCGACAAAGCCCCTGCATCACCATCTGTCCGGCCAGTGTGCCGACGACCGAGCTGGAAATGCCCGACGCGATCAACGCCACCAGGAACACGCCGGCTGCGGTCGCGCCGAGCATCGGTCCCAGGGTGTTACGCGGATTGCAGGCTGGCCGCCGGTATATTTGCAGAGTGAAACACATCCGCCGCCATGATCACCATGGCCGCGTTGATGATGGCCGCGATGCCGAGCGCAACGATCACCTGGCGTGGTGTCCGCTATCCCCGGCCCGGCGAACGGCAGTACCAGGGCAAGCCCACGACGACGGCCTTCCAGCCCTGCACGAATCTCCGTGCGGGCACGCTCGCTGCTGCGGGCACGAATACGCGTGCGTACATTGTCGTCCATGACAGCCTTCGCCGGTCGTTGGGTGCCGGATTCCACGTCGTTCCTGTGTGAATCAGGGTGGTTGCGATCTGCGCATGCCTGCAGGTGCGGGAGCGTTCAGGAGCCATCGCGCAGGCGCTCGGGGCGACCGGCTTCCATGATCGCTGCCGTGCCGGCGCGCCGTGCCGCCGACGGTGCCCTGCAGGCGGCAGCCCAAGCCGATCCTGAGCGCGAGATGTTCCTTCCTCCGCCCGGCGGCCGAAGGCTGCTCGATGATGGTTGACGAATCCTTCACCGAACGGGTTTCAGAATCTCCGAGAGTGCCACGAGCGCAGTCGGCGAATGGAATAGCGGCGGCCGCAAACCCGCGCAGCAACTTCGCCGCCGTTTCGCGCTGACGATGTGCCTGTTGCCGAGCTCAAGGAGGAGCCGCGCCATGAAAGTTGCATTGGTCTGTATCGGATTGTTGGCGTGTTCGGCCGCGGCGTACTGCAAGCCACCGCCCACGTTGTTCGGCATACCCACGGAGTTCGACTCATCGTCCGGCTACAAGTTCGGGGTCGCCGGGGTGTTCCAGTACGACCACGACGGCTTTTCGAACGGCGGGCAGGATCCGTTGACCGGCGCGCCGCTGTTCGAAGATGCGAACGGCTGGAATCGCAGCGAACTCGACCCGTATTTCGAGACCCCGAACGGACTGAAGGTGCAACTCGGCTACGACTGGAACCGAAGCTGGACCGCCAATTACATCCAGTACAGTTCGAAGCATTACGGCGATTTCCGCCTCGGGCAATTCCTGACACCGGTCGGTTGGGAGCAACTCGAAGGCGCGCCGAGCTGGACGTTCCTGACACCCAGCCTTCCGGACCTGGCGATCTCGGAGAACTGGCGCATCGGTGCGCGCTGGAGCTACGGCCATATTCCGCACTGGTTTTTCCAACTGGCGTATTTCTCGGGCGGCGACCTGGAAGGGAATTTTCCAGGGCACACGTATGCCGCGCGCGCGGTGTTCAACCCCGTCGAGACCAAGAAGCAGGTCGTGCACATAGGTCTTTCGGCGTCGCGCGAATACCCGTCGAACCACATCGCAGAGTTCCACGCCGCGCCGGAAGCGAGCCTGACCAAGACCTACCTTGTCGACACCAAACCGTTGCCGCTCACCAGCTCGATCGACCGCGGGGGACTGGAGTTGGGATTGCTGCATGGGCCGTTTTTTGCGCAGGGTGAATATCTTGAAATGGCGGCCCATCGCGACAACGGCCTGCCAGAATTCCGCGGTCGCGGCTATTACGCCTTGGCCGCGTGGATGCTGACCGGCGAGACGGCTCGCACCTACAAGTTCGGCAAATTCCAGCTGCCCAAACCGGAACACGCGTACGGCGCGGTGGAGATTGCGGTGCGTTACAGCGAACTGGACCTTGCCGACGGCATCGTCCAGGGGGGACGCGAGGACAACTGGACGGCCGGGGTGAACTGGTACGTCAACCAGAATCTCGAGTTGCAGGCCGATTACGTGTGGGCGCATGCCAATCACAGCCCCGCAAACCTGTATGTCGCGGCGCTCGATCCACGCGTGTTCGAGGTGCGTGCGCAAATAAGTTTCGGGCCTTGAGCGAGCGACGTCTTGAATACGACCTCATCGGAAATCCGGATCCGCCGGCGCACCGCCGTCGGCCTGATGGCCGCGCGCGGCTGGTTGCTGTGGATTTACTTCATTGTGCTGCTATGCGCTGCCGCAAAACACCGCGGCGGGGTCACATCAGGGGGCTGATCAACCTCTCTTGGCGTCATTCCCGCGCACGCGGAAATCCAGTGTCTTTCGCGTGCCACGCCGAGCATGAAGACGCCGGATCCCGGAAATCGCTTCGCGATTCCGGGACGACGAGCAAAAAGGCAGCGTTCGCGGTGAGATCGAACCACGAACGATTCGTTTCGGAGCAAGCCTTCACGGAGGAGCACGCCATGTTCGCACTCGCCACAGGATGTTTTCTCGCCATTTTCGGCGCGCTGCTGCTTGCCGGTGGCGTATGGCTCGCGCTGCTGGGTGGCACGCTTGCCTATGTCGGCCTTGGCGCAGGCTGGCTGATCAGCGGCATACTGCTGATCCTGCGCCGACGCGCGGCGCTCGCCGTGTACGCGTTGCTGCTGATCCTCACCTTGATCTGGGCCTGGTTCGAAGTGGGCATGGATCGGTGGGCGCTGTTACCGCGCTACGCGTTGTTCGCGTTGTTCGGATTGTGGTTGCTGATGCCATGGATCGATTGGAGCTTGCGACCCGCGGCCGGAAAGCTGCGCGCGGGCGGCTGGTTCGGGGCGCGCGGCGCACTGGCGGTCACGGTGTTCCTGGCGTTGGTGCTGGGCCTGGTGTCGCTCGGCACCGATCCGTTTGGCATCGGTGGTTCGCTGCCGCACGTAGCCGTCGCGAATGCCGCGACGTCGACGGCGGCGGCCGCGCCCGGAGCAAACTGGACCGCCTACGGCGGCAATCTGTACGGCGAACGCTATTCGTCGCTCAAGCAGATCACGTCCGGCAACGTGGATCACCTGAAAGTTGCCTGGGTCTACCACACCGGCGAGTCCAAGACCGGACCGCATGACCCGGTCGAAAGCACGTCGGAGGACACGCCGCTCGAGGTGGGTGGCGTCCTGTACGTGTGCACCACGCACGATCGCATCGTCGCGCTGGATGCCAGCAGCGGAAAGCAGCTGTGGAAGTACGATCCACACGTCAAGTACAGCCATGACAACCAGCATCTGACCTGCCGCGGTCTGGGCTACCACTCGGCGACGGTGCCGGCGGGGGTGCCGGCACCCGACGCCGCGACGCGCGCGGGCGCGGCGATCGCCACGGCCGCGGGTGCCGCAACGCCGGCAGCGCCGTCGAGCACGGCGACCGCAGCGACGACAGGCGCGTCGCAGGGCGACTGCGCCCAGCGTCTGGTACTCGCCACCATCGACGCGCGGCTGATCGAGGTCGATGCCAAAACCGGCAAACCCTGCGCTCGGTTCGGCAACGATGGCCAGGTGGACCTGGCCGTGAACATGGGCAAGATCAAGCCCGGCTATTACATGGAAACCTCGCCGCCGGCGGTGACCTCGAAACTCATCGTGGTCGGCGCCTCGATCAATGACGACGAATCGGTGCGCAACCCTTCCGGCGTGATCCGCGCGTTCGACGTGGAAACCGGAAAACTCGTCTGGAATTGGGACATGGGCAAACCCGTTCCCAACGCGCCGCTGAAGCCGGGCGAACGCTACACGCCCAACACGCCGCCGGCCTGGGCGCCGCTCTCCGTCGATGCAAAGCTCGGCATGGTGTACGTGCCGCTCGGAAATCAATCGCCCGACGAGCTGGACATGAGCCGCAGCCCGGCGGTCGAGAAGTATTCGAGTTCCGTGGTGGCCTTGAGCCTCGCCGATGGCCACGAAATCTGGGCGTTCCAGGGCGTGCACCACGACATGTGGGACCGCGACATGCCTGCGCAGCCGACGCTGGTCGACTTGACGATCCACGGCGCCACGGTGCCCGCGCTGGTGCAGCCGACCAAGCAGGGCGACGTCTACGTGCTAAACCGCCGCACCGGCAAGCCGATCCTGCCGGTGCAGCAAGTTTCGGTGCCGACCAAAACCGACGTGCACGGCATCCGTGTTTCGCCGGTGCAGCCGAAGTCGTCGCTGAGCTTCACGCCGAAGCCGCTGACCGGCGCCGACATGTGGGGGGCATCGCCGTTCGACCAGTTGTGGTGCCGCATCCAGTTCAAGTCGGCGATCTACGAAGGACTGTACACCCCCAATTCCACCCACAAGACCATCGTCTATCCATCGATCCTTGGCGTGTTCGACTGGGGTGGCGTCGCGGTCGACCCGGTGCGGCAGATCATGATCGGCACGCCGGTGCATTTTGCCTACGTGTTCCAGCTGTTGCCGCGGCCAAGTCCCCACGCGAATGTGGTGAGCAAGGGCAAAAAGGAACATTTCAACGAGAACTACGGCGCACCCTACGCGATCTCGATGCAGCCATTCGTTTCGCCGTTCAGCGTGCCGTGCCAGCAACCGCCGTGGGGCAGCATCGCCGGCGCCAATTTGCGCACTGGCAAGATTGCGTGGCAGCACCGCAACGGCACCACCCGCGACCGCGGCAGCGTCCCGATTCCGTTCGAAATGGGTGTGCCCGGCTTCGGCGGGCCATTGATCACCGGCGGCGGCGTGGTGTTCTACTCGGGCGCGCTCGACGATTACATCCGCGCTTACGGGGAAACCACCGGCCAGCAACTGTGGCAGGCACGCTTGCCGGCCGGCGGACAGGCCACCCCGATGACGTACTCGGTGGATGGAAAACAATACATCGTGGTGTTGGCCGGCGGTCACGGTTCGGCGCACACGCCCTTGGGTGACTCGGTGGTTGCCTACAGCCTGCCGAGTCATGACTGACTCGGAATCCGCACAGGTCCGTCCGTCGGCAGTTTCCAGGTGCCCGTTGCGGGGTGGCACCGCGCTTTGCGTGTTGCTGTGCGCGGCGGCTGTCCCGGTGATGGCGGCTCCGCCGCAGCAATCCGCCACCACTCGACCCACCGTGCTGCCGACGATCGTGGTGACCGCGACACGAACGCCGCAGCGCGCGTTCGACGTGCCGGCTTCGGTGGACGCCGTATCGCTGGACGCGATCGATGCCGATTACCCGAACATCAATCCATCGGAAGCCCTGCGCCAGGTGCCGGGCGTCTTCGCCCGCGATCGCCAGAACTATGCCCAGGACGAACAGATCTCCATCCGCGGGCATGGTTCGCGCGCGAGTTTCGGGGTGCGCGGCGTGCGGGTGTACGTGGATGGCATCCCCGCAACGATGCCCGACGGACAGGGCCAGACGTCCAATTTCGCGCTCGCTGCGGCGGATCGGATCGAGGTACTGCGCGGCCCGTTTTCGGCGCTGTACGGCAATTCGTCCGGCGGGGTGATCCAGATCTTCACGGCCGACGGTACTCCGCGGCCCGAGCAGCGGTTCGGCGCAAGCGCGGGGCCGTACGGCACCTGGCATGCCGATGCAAACGTGCGCGGCAGCGGCGGCCCGTTCGGTTACAACGCCGACCTTGAACATTTCCGTAACTCGGGTTTTCGCCGCCACAGTGCGGCGCATCGCAGCAAGGGCAATGTCAAGCTGACGTACGCGACGCGCGCAGACGGACAGCTCACGCTGCTGTTGAACTCGGTGCGGTTGCGTGCGCTGGACCCGCAGGGGCTGACCTGGTCGCAATACCTGGCCGATCCTCGCCAGGCTGCGCCGAGTGCCATCGAATACGACACCCGCAAGCAGGTGCGGCAGGATCAGGGCGGCGCGGTATGGCAACAGCCGCTCGCCGACCATCAACAGGTACGCGTGCTCGCGTACTACGGTGACCGCGCGACCACGCAGTACCTTTCGGTGCCGGTGTTCGCCGAGGCCAGTCCGTTGAGTTCAGGCGGCGTGGTCGATCTCGCCACGCGTTACGGTGGCGTGGACGCGCGCTGGAGCTGGCAGGCAGACCCGCTGCGGATCACGGTGGGGCTCAACTGGGATCGTGAGGACCAGCATCGGCTGGGCTACGACAATTTCCTCGGCGATCAACTGGGCGTCACCGGCGCGTTGCGTCGCAACGAGCAGGATGACGTGTACGATTTCGATGAGTACGCGCAGGCCACCTGGGATTTCGCGCAAAAGTGGTCGCTGACCGCCGGCGTGCGCCACAGCACGGTGAACTTCAGCACCGATGATGCCTTCATCACGGCGAGCAATCCCGACGACAGCGGTCGGGTCCAATACAACGCGACCACCCCGGTCGCCGGTTTGATATTCCACGCCACGCCGGACTGGAATCTCTACGCGTCTTTCGGCCGCGGCTTTGAAACGCCGGCTTTCAGCGAACTGGCGTACCGGGCGGATGGCGCGCCCGGCATGGCGTTCGACCTGCAACCGGCGCGTTCCCGCAACGTGGAACTCGGCTCCAAGCTGCGCTGGGCCAATGGCGCCGGCAAGCTGGACATGGCGTTGTTCCGGTCGCGCACACGCGATGAATTGTCGGTCTTTCAAAGCAGCGGCGGACGCACGACCTATCAGAACATCGGCCGTGCCCAGAGGCGCGGCGTCGAAGTCGATCTGGACGAACCACTCGTGGGGGGGCTGGTCGTGCATGCGGCATGGACACGGCTGGACGCGCGGTTCACTGGCGTCAATCAATGCACCGCGGCATGCACCGTCGCCCCCGGCGCGCGCATTCCCGGCGTGCCGCGCAACCACCTGTATGCCAGCTTACGCTGGCGCGGCGCTGCCGGCTGGCACATCGGGCTCG
>JBOHYV010000006.1:0-20750 GCA_050738135.1 Rhodanobacteraceae bacterium
GGCTGGAACGGCGCGCTGGATTTCACGCTCGCGACCCATGGGAAACTTGCGCCGCAAGGTCCGGAAGCCAAGCTGAAACTGGACCATGTCGCCGGCACGCTGCGCCAGCGCAGCATCACCGGAAGCAAGGCTGACGTGACCATCGCCCCGGGCAACCTGTTGCAGGGTTCGTTGCTGCTGATCGCAGGTGCGAGTCGCATCCACGCGATCGGCCAGGGCGGGAAGCAGACCAACGCAAACGTGACGCTTGACATTGCATCGCTGGGCGACTGGTTGCCGAACGCATCCGGCAGATTGCAGGGCCGGTTCACCATCAGGGGCCTGTGGCCAAGGCTCGCGGTGGCGGGACAACTGCATGGAAACAAGCTGCGTGACGGAACGCGCGGCGTCGATGCCCTGGAACTCACGGCATCCGTTCCGGACCTCGCGCAACCCGGGGGCAATCTGGACCTTGTCCTGCGCGGCGTCCGGATATCCGGAATGGCTTTCGACAAAGTGCATTTGCAGGGCAGCGGCGATGCCGCTTCGCACCACGTGCGGCTGGATGCACAGGGCCGGCCACTGAGCCTGGCGTTGGCGCTGCAGGGCAGCTGGCAGGCGAAGGCGAGGCACTGGACAGGTACGTTGAGCGGGGTAACGCTTGCACCACAAGGACTGCCCGCATGGCACCAGCAGCGGCCGAGCCGGATCGCCTGGCAACGCGGCGCATGGACGGTCTCACAACTGTGTCTGGATGCGGGCGCGCCACAACTGTGCCTTTCCGCCAACCATGAAGTACTGGGCGCGACCAGCGCGAAATACTCGCTGCAACGATTGCCGCTGCAACTGCTGGCAACGCTGGCACCCTTCAACCCGCCCTTGCAGGCCAGCGGGGAAGTTTCCGGTGCAGGGCAAATCGCATTCAGCGCGGGCGGTGCGCTCACCGGACAGGCCAACCTCAGCGTCGGCGCGGGCAAGATCGCCTATGCAGCGAATCCGGGCCCGCCGTTGCTCGCATGGTCCAGCCTGAGCGCGAACGCAGACGCCAGCGGCGGCAAGGACCGCGTGCGGTTGCTGGGCAGCCTGAGCGACGGCGGGAACATCCGGGGCGAGGTCACGGTAAGCGGCGCGGAGCATGCATTGCAGGGCGCGATCGATGCAAACTTGCGCAGCCTTGCCTTTCTCGAAGCGCTGTCACCCGAAATCGCGAACGTGCACGGCACGCTGGCGGGCAGCCTGAGGCTGTCCGGCACACTGGTCGCCCCGCAATTCCATGGTCGCATCCAGGCCCGTGATTTTTCCGCGGAATTGCCGCGCGCCGGATTGAAATTGCATGACGGCGTTTTCGCGATCAGCGGCGATGCCCAAGGCCGCCTCGCGATCACGGGGCAAATCGCTTCCGGCAAGGGCGTGTTGCACATCGATGGCAACACTGGCCTTGCGGCCGACGCGCCGTTGAGTCTTTCGATCCGCGGCGACAATGTTCTGGTCGCGGACATCCCCGCTGCGCATGTGATCGCATCACCCGACCTGCACATCGTGCGCGGGAACGGTGTGTTCAACCTGACCGGCAGCGTTGCGATCCCCAGCGCCAAGGTCGCGGTCGAGAAGCTCCCCGGGCAAGGTCCCGCCAAAGCCTCGCCCGATGTGGTGATCGTGGACCAGCCGCAAACCGGACAGGTTGCGCCGATGGCGATCAACGCCAACGTCACGGTGAAGCTGGGCGACGCCGTGAAAGTGCAAGGCCATGGCCTCGACGGCAGCGTGCATGGACAGCTCGCGGTCCGCGCGCAGCCGGGCCACACCGCAACCGGGCGCGGCGAAATCCGGATCGATGGCAAATACGAAGCGTACGGGCAGCACCTCACGATCGAGCAAGGCCGCCTGCTGTTCGCCGGTACCCGGCTGGACAACCCCGGCCTCGACATCCGTGCCGTCCGCACGATCCGGAGCGAGGACGTCACCGTGGGCTTGAGCATACGCGGCACCGCGCAGCGACCCATCCTCACGGTATTCTCCGATCCGCCGATGGAGCAGGCCGAAGCGCTCTCCTATCTCGTCACCGGTCGTCCCTTGAATGATCTGCAGAGTGGCGAAGGGAACACCCTGAACATGGCGGCGCAGGCACTCGGTGGATTGGCCGGCGACCGGATCGCCAAGTCCATCGGTTCGCGGCTCGGTCTTGAAGCGGGTGTTTCGAGCAGCGAAGCGCTGGGCGGGTCGGCGTTCACCGCGGGCAAATACCTTTCACCGCGGTTGTTCCTGAGCTATGGCGTCGGACTGTTCACGCCCGGCCAGGTCATCACCCTGCGCTACACGCTGAACCGGTTCCTCCAGTTCGAGGCCGAGAACGCGACCACCGGCAATCGCGCGAGCCTGAACTACAAGATCGAGAAATAGACTCGCAGTGCCGGAGGCAATCCGCTGTTACAGTGCACCGGTTTGCCACGAGGGGGAGCGCAGGCGCATGGACCCATCCAGCGAAATTCAGCCACAGCCGGTCGCCGCCCCTGCTGCGACGGAGGCTCCCCTTGCGCCCAAGCGCCCCGGTATCTGGAGCGGAATCGGCATCGTGGTGTTGTACTTCGTGCTGCAGATCGTCATGGGCATCGTGGTCGGCATCGCCATCGGAATCGTGCTTGCCGTGCGCGCCGGAATGGAAGCGGGCCTGCATCACCGGAAGCCCGACACCCTCGCGATCATGCAGGCGATGAAGGCCAACCCGGACCTCCGGATCATCCTGATCGTTGCGTCGATTGCAGCGGCGGCAGCCGTGATGGCCTTGATCGTGCGCTGGATCTGGCCCGCACTATGGTCCGTGTCCGATCCGCCCGGATTCGGTTTCGTCCGGGCCCGGAAACGCAGCGACTATCTGATTGCCGTCGCGCTCGGGGTGGCCCTGTTGTTCCTGGGCGGCCTGCTGACACACGTCCTTGCACACGGCCATTCCGTGCACCAGGACATCGGCGTGCTGTTCGGCAAGGCGACGCCCGGGCTGCGCATACTGTTGATACTGATGGCCGTGTGCGTAGCACCGTTCGTCGAGGAGCTGGTGTTTCGCGGCGTGCTGCTGTCCGGGCTGATGCGCAGGATGTCCGCGGGCTGGGCGATACTGATCAGCGCGCTCATCTTCGGCTGCGCGCATCTGCCCGACTTCAAGTTCGCGTGGTATGCGATTCCCGCACTGGTCATCATGGGCCTGGCGCTGGCGTGGCTGCGGCTGCGTTCGCGCTCGCTGTGGCCATCGATGGTCCTGCACGCGACCAACAATCTGATTGCGACGGCAGCCTGGTTTCTTGCCGCACACCATTGAGCTCGCCCAACGAGCGGCGCGGACACCGTCGCAGGGCGGACATCGTCCGCCGAATCCGGTCGATCGGCGGCCAATGACCGCCGGCAAGCTGTCCGGGGGGTTTCAGTACCCCGCTGCCAAACCCGCCGGATAACGCGGATCGTTGACGCTTTCCAGCATCCCCGTCTTCGGGTTCACCAGAATGGCCGCGATGTCGCCCATGGAACGCACCATGTGGATCTTGTAACCCATCGCATCCAGCCCCGTCTGCACCTTGGGCGTGAACGAACCGGGCTCGGCGAAAATCTCGTCGGGATACCACTGCATGTGGATGCGCGGCGCGTCGATCGACTGTTTGATGTCCATGCCGTACTCGACCACGTTGAGAATGCTTTCCATCGTGGTCGAAATGATGGTCGAACCACCGGGACTTCCGGTGACCATGAACAGCTTGCCGCCCCGCAAAACAACGGTCGGGCTCATCGAACTCAGGGGCCGCTTGCCGGGCTCGATTTGGTTGGCCACGCCCTGGACGAGGCCGAACTGGTTCGGCACGCCCGGCTTGGACGTGAAATCGTCCATCTCGTTGTTCAGGAAGAAACCGGTCCCGCCGGCGATCTGCTTGATTCCGAAATAGCTGTTGATGGTGAAGGTGACCGCCACCGCATTGCCGTGATCGTCCACCACCGAATAGTGCGTGGTGTTGGTCGCCTGATACGGCCCGAGGCTGCCCTTGACCTGCGATGAAGGCGTGGCCTCGGCAGGCTGGATGGTTGCGCGGAGCTTGGCGGCGTGACGGGCCGAAAGCAGCTTCATGATCGGGTTGTGCACGAATGCAGGATCGCCCAGATAGGTGTTGCGGTCGGCGAACGCGCGGCGTTCGGCTTCCACGAAGTAATGCGTGCTCTTCACGGAACGGAATCCCCATTTCGCCAACGGGTACGGCGCGATGATCTGCAGTGTCTCGCACATCGTGGTGCCGCCCGAACTCGGCGGCGGTGACGAGATGATCGTGTAGCCGTGGTAATCGCATTCGATCGGCTTTTCCCACTGCACGGTGTAGTCGCGGAAGTCCTTCAGGCTCAGCAGGCCGTGATTGGCCTGGCTTGCCTTCACCACCGCCGCGGCAATCGGACCCTCGTAGAAAGCCTTCGTGCCATGCTTGGCGATCAGCTCCAGCGTGTGCGCGAGTTGCGGCTGCTTCAGGACCTGCCCCGCCTTCCACGGCTGGCCGTGGTCGAGGAAAATCGACGCTGCGTTCGGATGCTTGCGGAACGCATCGGTCGAGGCGTCGAGGATGCGCACGTCACCCGGCTCCAGCACGAAGCCGTCCCTTGCAAGCTTGATCGCCGGCGCGATGACCTGTTGCAGGCTCATGGTGCCGTATTTCCCGAGTGCCTCGTCCAGCCCCATCACGGTGCCGGGCACGCCGACGCCAAGGAAAGTGCGCGTGCTGCGTCCCTTCACCACCTTGCCGGCGGCGCTCTGCATCATTTCGGGCGTCGCCGTCAGCGGCGCCTTTTCACGAAAATCCAGAAACAGGTTTTCCCCGTTGGCCAGATGGATGGTCATGAACCCACCCCCGCCGATGTTCCCGCAACACGGATGCACGACCGCCAGCGCATAGCCGACCGCGACCGCCGCGTCCACCGCATTCCCACCCTGCTTCAGGACATCCACGCCGATCCGGGTCGCGAGATGCTGCGCGCTCACCACCATGCCGTGTTTGGCGGCAACCAGCGGCTCGTCGGGACGTGCGGGTTGTACGTTGTGCTGCGCCTTCGCCTGCAGCGAACCGTCTTGAGCCGCGTGGGTGTCTTGCGCCCGCGCAGATGTTCCGACACCCACGACGAACGCAAAAGAAAAAATGACCAAAGCAGATTGCAGTTTGTGCATCACGAATCCCGAATTGATGTGGCTTGCATGATCGTGCACGGCCAACGTTGGGGCCACCTATCTTCCCCTCTCCCTCCGGGAGAGGGTGCCCGAAGGGCGGTTGAGGGTTCGAAGTAAAACAGAGTTCGCAGCTTTGCCGAACCCTCACCCGGCGCTACGCGCGCCACCCTCTCCCGAGGGGAGAGGGGAGCAAAGCGGCACCGGGCGCCGTCTCCTGTGGGAGAGGGGTTCAACCTTGCAACGCCGCGATCACCGGCGCGACCTGCGCCTCGCGGCCCAGCGCGTGCCCGATCTGCACCAGCCGCGTGGCCAGCGTCGCGGCGTCCGGCGCGCAAATGGTCGCGTGGCCCACCTTGCGACCGGGACGCGGCGACTTGCCGTAGTCGTGCCAATGCGCGCCCGGCACCGCAAGCAGCTTGTCGCGATCGGGCAGTGCGCCGATCCAGTTGAGCATGCACGACGGGAAGCGCGCGGACGTGTCGCCCAATGGCATTCCGAGCACCGCGCGCACGTGATTTTCGAATTGCGAAGCGACCGCGCCCTCGATCGTCCAGTGCCCGGAATTGTGCACCCTTGGCGCCATCTCGTTGCCGAGCAGTTCGCCACCCCGCACGAACAATTCCAGCGCGAATACGCCGACATAATCGAGTCGTTCGGCGACCGCGCGTGCATGCGCAAACGCGGCCGCTTGAATCGCCTCGCCGCGTGTCGCGGGTGCGAGGCTGGCGGACAGGATGCCGTCCACGTGCCAGTTGCGGGTGACGGGCCAGGTGCGGAACTCGCCGTCGGCTGCCCGTACCGCCACCACCGACGCCTCGTAATCGAACGCGATGAATCCTTCGAGGATCAAACCACGCGCGGCGGCCTGCGGGCCCAACGCCCGCCAGGCGGCGTCCGCATCGTCCATGGCGCGGACGCGAAACTGGCCCTTGCCATCGTAGCCTTCGCGCCGGGTTTTCAGGATCGCGGGCGTGCCGATGCGCGCGAGCGCGGCATCAAGGTCGGCACGCGTCGCAACATCCGCAAATTCGGTCGTCGACAGCCCGCACTCGCGAAACAGGTTTTTTTCGAGGATGCGATCCTGCGCGGTCGCGAGTGATACGGCATTGGGTGCGACGCGGGTGTGCGCGGTCAGCCACCCGGCGGTCTCCGCCGGCACGTTTTCGAAGTCGAAGGTTGCGGCGTCGATCCCGCGTGCGAAAGGTTCCAGCTTGTCGAATGCATTCCAGTCCGCTGCCAGCAGCGGCGCGATCCGACCCGCGCATGCGTCGGCTGCGGTATCGACGATGCGAAAGTGCACGCCAAGCGGCGTGCCGGCCAGCACCAGCATGCGCGCCAGTTGACCGCCCCCCAATATCCCAAGAGTTTGTTGAACCTCAGTCATGACGAATAATTGAACCTCGATCGCGCGAACCCGCACAGCACCAACTTTCCCTCTCCGTCAAACAGCTTCACCGATTGGGGGCAGAGGGCAAAGGGTGAGAAGGTGAGCGCTTGCGTTCTGGCGAGCTATCTCGCTAGTGCAAATTTCTGCCCCTCGCCCCATCCCTCTCCCCGAGCAATAAACGCTCGGGGGACAGGGAGCACATCCGGGGTCGCTTATCGCGTTTTCGTGACACGTGTGGAGGCCGGACGCGGTGGCGTCAAGCGCGGATCGGGCTGGTGCAACACTTCGGCAGTCTGGGCGGCGCGAAACCGGTCCAGCGCCTGCGCCACCTTGTCGTCGTGCAGCGCCACGATCGCTGCCGCCAGCAGACCGGCATTTTTCGCACCCGACTCGCCGATCGCGAGCGTGCCCACCGGCACGCCCGCCGGCATCTGCGCGATCGAAAGCAGGGAGTCGAGCCCCTTCAACGCACGTGACTGCACCGGCACGCCCAACACCGGCAAGCGCGTCTTGGCAGCCAGCATGCCCGGCAGGTGCGCCGCGCCGCCGGCGCCCGCGATGATGACCTGGATACCGCGCGTGGCAGCGCTATCGGCATAGGCAAACAGCTTGTCGGGCGTGCGATGCGCAGAAACGACCTCGACCTCATGCGCGACCCCCAGCGCAGCCAGCATCTCGACCGCGTGCCGCATCGTCTCCCAATCCGAACGCGAGCCCATCACCACCCCGACCCGGGGCGCGACCGTCGTATTTCGCATGGCCTCACCGCCGCAAAACCAGTATTGTACGCGGCATGGACAAACGATTGCTGGACATCCTGTGCGACCCGGTCACCAAGACCCCGGTGCGTCCCCTGCGCCGGGACGAAATGGAAGCCTTGAACCGCGCGATTGCCGCCGGTGCGGTCGACACGGTGGCCGGGCAAAAGGTGACGGCCCCGCTTGCCGCGGGGTTGATCACGAACGATCGCAAGGTCGTTTACCGGATCGAGGATGACATCCCGGTCATGCTGGCGGATGAGGGTATCGGCACCTTGCAGTTGAACGACTTTCCGGCCTGATTTGCGATCATCCGTGACCGCTGCACCACCGAACTGGCCGGCGAGTCGGATCGGCCCGAACCGGCAAACCCCGGAATGGCCTTCCCTGGCCTGACTTCTCAAACAGCCGCCCACGCCCCATCACGCCGCTACAGGTTCGGCGCTGTGAACGGATTCACGTTTCGTCCACCACAAAACGGCATACTGGAAGGCCCAGCTCCCGCATCCGCAACCAGGCTCCTGCGATGACGCCAATCCCGTTCGACCAGCACGGTGACGCGAACCAGAAGGTGGTGGACATCGGGTCACGCGCAGCCACCCCGCCCCAGGACCACGTCGGCGGATTGCTGGTCGCCGTGCGCGAAATGACGCTGAAGGATACCGCCAACCTGGTCGCGGAGTTGCTCGACAACGTGGATGACACGTTGTTCGACCTGGCGGAAAAGGCCGAGAGCAATGCCAGTCAGACCGAATACTTCGACGGCATGCGCGAAACCCGCAAGAAGCGCCCGCGCATCGAGCGTCTGTTCGGCGAACGCGTGGCAAACGGTTTCGCCGATTTCGCGGCGGGGCGCCAAGCGCGCGGAAGCGACGCACAACGCGCGTTTTCCGCAAGCGGCGAGCTGAGCCTCGTGGACGACCGTGAACTGGAAGAGTCGCTGGCGGTTTCCAGCATGGTCGCCAAGGCGGACGGGCGCCTGTCGGCGGCGCTGATGGCGCTGAACCAGCGGCTTTCGGTGTTGAGCGGCGGACGCCCCACCACCAACGCCAACAATCCGCTCGCCCCCAGTGCCCTGACCGAAGCGTTTCGCGAAGCGCTGGGTGAACTCACCGAAGTCAACATCCGGGTGCGCCTGATCATTCTCAAGATGTTCGAGCGTTACGTGTTGAAGGGCCTGGACACGCTGTACCACGACGTCAATGTGCGACTGGTTCAGGCCGGCGTGCTGCCGCAGTTGCGCCATCCAACCGTGGTGCGGCGGCGCGCTTCCGGCAACGCTCTGCCGCAGGCGCACGCTGGCGGCGAGCCGGACAGCCTTGCCGTGTCCGACGCCGCCGGCTACATCGAGGCCACCGACGAACTCCACAGCGAATTGATGCAGCGCCTGACCTCGCTGCTGGCGTCTCGCCGGCACCACTTCTATGCCGATGCAGGCGCCGGACGCGTCCCGGCCGGCAGCGGCATCGCCTCGCTGACCCCGGCCGAGCTGCTCGGCGCGCTGACCTTGCTGCAGGGCGAATCCCGCCCATTGCCGGCAAGGCCGGCAGCCGTCGACCCCACCTCCGCCATCGACATGGTCCAGCATCTCAAGGATGAATTGATGCTGCAGATCCAGCGCCTGTCCGGCCAGGCCAAGGCGCACGTGTCGGGCAGCGACGAGGACACCATCGACTTGGTCGGCATGCTGTTCGAATACATCCTGCAGGACCACACCATCCCGGCGCCGATGCAGGTGTTGCTGGCGCGGCTGCAGATCCCCTACCTGAAAGTTGCGATCCTCGACCGGCGCATGTTTGCGCACTCGTCGCATCCGGCGCGCAAATTGCTCGATCAGCTGGCAGACGCGGCCAAAGGTTGGTCCGCGGAATCCGACCGTGACCACCGCCTGTTCGACAAGGTCAAGGGCGTAGTCGAAACCCTGTTGCAGGATTTCGACGACGACATCGGCGTGTTCGAACGCCTGCTCACGGAATTCACGCAGTTCGTGGAACAGAGCCGCAAGCGCGCAGAACTGGCGGAAAGCCGCGCCACCGAGGCTGCGCGCGGGCGTGAACGCCTGCAGGACGCGCGCCGCCGCGCCGCCCAGGAAATCATCTCCCGCATCAACGACCACAACCTGCCTACCCTGCTGCGTGGCGTGCTGACGCGTCCGTGGGCCAACTACCTGGTGTTGATCGTGCTGCGCCAGGGCGCCGAGTCGCCCGAATTCCGCTCGGCGGTGCACTTCGTGGACGACTTCGTGGCCGCCGCCGACCCTCCCCATGGCGACGGCGCACGCGCACGCTACAAGAGCGCCCTGGTTTCCATCGAAAAGCACCTGCGGGAAGGCCTTGTCACGGTGGCATTCCAGGAGCCCGACATCGATCGCCTGCTGGATGAATTACGCAAGTTCTGGCGCCAGCAACTCGGCGAGCCGGCGCCCGCCGCGCTTGCCGCGGAGCCCGCGGTCGATCCTGCCGTCGTGTTGGGCGTGACTGCCGACACGCAGCCTGCCATCACCGATTCGACGCCCGACGGTGACGAGGATTTCGGCGCCGACGACATGTCGGTGGACGTCGACGCGGATACCCTGCAGGCGGTGCGTGAACTCAAGATTGGCGGCTGGGTCGAGTTCGTCGACGACACCGGCACCCGCGAACGCGCCAAGCTTTCATGGATCAGCCCGATCAGCGGCAAGTATCTGTTCGTCAACCGCCGCGGCCTGAAAGTGGCCGACCGCACCGCCGTGCAACTTGCCAGCGAACTGCTGAGCGGTCGCGCCATGATCCTGGAGGAAGTCCCGCTGTTCGACCGCGCCCTGGACGCCATCATCGACCGACTGCGCAACGCGCAACCCCCGCAAACCGCCGGCGCATGAGCGCCGCCGAAACGCGGCCGCAACCGCCGCCACCGGAATCGATCCGCGCCAATGTTGCGCGCACACTTGCGGAGGACATCGGCGCGGGTGACCTCACCGCTACGCTGATCGGTCCCGACGTACGCGCCGGCGCGCACATCGTGTGCCGCGAGCCTGCCGTTCTCGCGGGCAGCCCCTGGGCCAGCGAGTGTTTCCGGCAACTCGATAGCGAGGTCCGGATCGACTGGCGCCACGCCGACGGCGATCGCATCGCCGCAGGTTCCGTGCTGTGCAAACTCGAAGGCAACGCCCGCGCGCTGGTCGCGGGCGAGCGCAACGCGCTCAACTTCCTGCAGACCCTTTCCGGCACCGCCACCGTCACCCGCCAATATGTCGACGCGATTGCCGAAACCCGTACAAGGATCCTCGACACACGCAAGACCCTGCCCGGCCTGCGCCTTGCCCAGAAATACGCGGTGCGCTGCGGCGGTGGCCACAATCATCGGATCGGTCTGTTCGACGCCATCCTGATCAAGGAAAACCACATCACCGCCGCGGGCGGCGTCGCCAATGCCGTCCGTGCCGCGCGCGCCGCACACCCCGAAGTGATGCTGGAATGCGAGGTCGAATCGCTAGGCGAATTGCACGACGCGATCGCCGCCGGCGCCGACCGCGTATTGCTGGATGAATTCAGCGACGCAATGTTGCACGAAGCCGTCGCGATCTCCGCCGGACGCGTGCCGCTGGAAGTCTCCGGCAGCGTCAATCTCGAGCGCGTGCGCGCGATCGCCGAAACCGGCGTCGATTTCATCTCGATCGGCGCGCTGACCAAACACGTGCGTGCAATCGACCTTTCGATGCGGTTCGACGGTGTTTGAATTCTACGGCGGTTGTCGCGTCCTCCGTCGCCGACCCGGCGCACCCACGGTGCTGGACCCGACCCTGAGCGGAACTTGGGCGAAATCGGTGGAATTACTCCCCTTTCGGCACGGGGGCATGACGAAGTGACTGGCGGTGTCCAATGGTGCTGGGTGAGGCGCCGCCACGTGATTGGCACGTCAAGAACGGCTGTCCTCAGCGACCGGCCAAAGCGTCCACTATCTTCAAGCGCATGCCGCGCAGTGCCGGCAGCGTGCCGACAATCAGGCCGATCCCGATCATCAGCGCGATAGAGGTCCCCCAAGTAGAGCCCCCGATATTGGCCATTGGCAGTGTCGCACCCAGCTTCATCCTGAGCCCGCCGACGACTGCCATCGCAGAGAGCATGCCGGCCACGCCACCGATAAGAACCAGCAGGATCGCCTCGGCCAACACGAGCCCGAGCACGCTGTGGTTGTCAAATCCGATGGTTTTCAGCACCGCCAACTCAGGAGTGCGCTCGCGCACCGCTTGCGCCATGGTGTTGCCGGTCATCAGGACCAGGGTGAAGAACACCGCTGCCATGATTGCGCGGATGATCAAACCGATATCCACAGCCTGGTTCAACAAGCTCGCTGCGAACGCATTCAGGCTCTCCGTCTGTGTTTCGTGATCGGAATTGGCGCTGAGCGCGTCGATGGTCCGTGCAATACGATCGGCCAATGCCGGATCGGCGACTTCTTCCTGATACCACCCGACTTCACCCTTGTCGAACGCACGCACTGCATCGAAATACTTCCAGCGGATGAACATCATGTTCTGGACGGTTTGGGGAGCCAGCTTCTCCGGATTCTTTGGACGGAATATGCCGACGAGACTGAATGTCCAAACATCGCTGCCGTTCTTTTTCGGCCAGAACGTGGCTTTCAGCGGGATCTGGTCGCCAACCTTCCAGCCGAATTGCTTGGCCAGCGCCGCGCCCACCACCGCACCGTCGCGCGTGGTCTGGAACGCTTTCAACTCGCCTGCTGGAAACACTGCATCCTGTTGCGCAAAAAAATGCTTGCCGACCGCCTCGCCCGCAATAGGTTTGTCAGGATTCTGATAAAACCCACCAAACGAGCTGACCTTGCTGACCGCGCACCCCTGGGATCGCCGCTATCTGCGATTCGAAGCTCAATGGCAAGTGATCCGACCCGGCAAATCCGCCAAGCCTGGAGAGGGTGATCAATGCGCTTGCGCCCTGGACGGTGTGAGTTACGTCGGAAAACGCGGTGCGAACCGAATCGAGCATTCCGAACAGCAGGAAGGCCGTCAGCACCGACACCATCGTGAAGATGGTGCGGGCTTTGCGTCGCATCAGTGCAGACCATACGAGATGGAAATATTTCATGGCTTCGCCGTCAGGTGCTGTCTCGGCGAAGAGAGTCGTACAGCGCGGGCGGTCCGACGACCAACGCGTTCATCACGCGGAACGATGCAACAAATGCCGTTGCGTGTCCCATGCGCTCCAGACTGGGATTTACAGGACGGATACCTGATTGTGCCATGGCTACCAATGTACGAAGCCCTGTAGCTCGTGAAAGTGCCGGTTGGCACCCTGACTTTCGACTGGGCTCTGGGAGGCGAGGAACATCGCACATTGAATGTCGGGGTAGGCGACGGAGGGGATGAGCCGGCGTCGCAAATACCATGAGTGACGCGACTGCGTACGCGTTGCCCGGCCAGCCTCGGCATGGGGGCAACACGCCAATACCGCAATCTCCCCCGCTGGTGACACGGTACAAGGAGAACTTCATGGTGGGCTCCGCAGCCGTTACCAGCGGCGGTCGCGCTGGCGTTGGCTGATGCCCTGCTCTTATTTCTGAACCACAACCGGGCGCTCACTGACGGCGCGCATGGGGCCGGTCTTGACCGCAGGCTCTCTCTTCCGGTTGGCGGCAGCCAACGCCTGAGCCATCCGCTTGCCCGAAACCGGCTCGGCGGTCTTGAGTTCCTGCGCGAAGACGGACACGCGCCATTCCTCGACCAGCCAGCGCAGATTTTCCAGTGCTTCGGAATCGTCGCCCGACGCGCGCGCCTCCAGTACCGCCCGCCAGTACGGCAGCACCTGTTGCATCCGTGAATGGTCGCGCGCGGGATCGCCGCGCAGCTTTTCCGCGCGCAGGCGCATGGCCTTGAGATAGCGCGGCAGATGGGCAAGCCGTGTCCGCGGCAGTTCGCGCAGGAATCCGGGTGCGAGCAGCGCATCGAGTTGGCCGCGCAAATCGGAATAGCTTGCCGCGGCCTGCCCCTTGATGGCCGGCTTCAGCCACGTCTGCAGGTCGGCCAGCGCCGCAAGAATGGGCTGGGCCAGTTTCAACCGTTCCATCGCCGCAGCGAACAGTGCGTGCGACACGCCATCGCGCAACGCATTCCATGCACGGTGGTCGCGCACGTCAGGATCGTGCTCGCGCAGTACATCGGCGAACGCTCCTTCCACGATGTCCTCGCGCAGCGCACCCGCACGGCCGTGCGGGGCGAACGCCACCGCCAACTTCGGTTTCAGCGGCAATTGTTTTTGCGCATGCTTGAATTCGTTCGCGAGTGCGATCCGCAGCAACCGTTCGACGCCCGCGCGATGCGCGCGCGCGGCCTCGTCCGCGTTCTCGAACACCCTCAATGCCACCACCTCGCCCAGGTCGACCAGCGCCGGGTACGCAGTGATGCCGTCGCGTGCCCGTGTTTGATGCGGAATGGTGTCGAAGTCCCAATCGCGCACGTCCTCCCGCGTGACCGCAGCATCCGCGTGTCGCGAAAACGCTTCGCGTGCGCGTGGACCGAAGCTTCCGCGCAACGCCTCGAGATCGCGCCCTTGTGCAAGCGGGTGGCCGCGCTCGTCGCGCAGGTCGAAGCGCATCAGCAGGTGCACCGGTAGCGCGGCTGCGTCGAACGCGGCAGCAGTGACCTCGACGCCGGTCACGCGCTTGAGGAACGCCGCAAGCACGGTCGCCAGCAGCTCGTCGCGCGGCGTTTCCGCTTCGATGAAGGCGCGCGCGAATTCCGGTGCGGGCACGAAGTTGCGCCGCAGCGCCTTGGGCAGGCTGCGGATCAGCGCAGCGACTTTGTCCTGAAGCAGTCCCGGCACCAGCCATTCGCAACGCGTCACGGGAATCGCATTCAACAACGGCAGCGGCACGCGCAAGGTGACCCCATCCGCCTCGTCGCCCGGCACGAATCGGTAATCGAACGCAAGCCGCTGATTGCCGACATCCATCGCATCGGGAAAGGCGCCGGCATCGCCATGCACACCGGCTTCCAGCACGTCGCGCAGCGACCAGCGCAAGGCCGCACGTTCCGGCGCCGACGCGCGCTGGTACCAGGCATCCAGCACGGCTGACGAGGCGATGTCTTCGGGCAGCTTGCCGGCAAAGAATATGGCCAAATCCTCGTCGGATTTCAGCAAACCCTCGCGTCGCTGCTGCGCCTCGATTTCACGCGCCTCATCCAGCACCCGCGTATTGGCGCGCACGAAGTCCGCCCGACAATCGATGTCGCAGTGCGCCAGCGCTTCACGCAGAAAAATCGCATGCGCCAGCGCCGGGTCCTGTTTCGAGAACGTGACCGTGCGCCGCTCGACCAGTACCAGCCCGTACAACGATATCTGCTCGAATGCCTGCACCGCACCACGCGCACGCGACCAGTGCGGATCGCTGCAAGTGTGCCTCAGCAAGTGCACCGCCTGTCGCTCGATCCATTCGGGCTCGATGCGCGCGCACTGCATGCCCCATACCTTGCCGCCGAGGTCGAGGATCTGCGCCACGAACAACCACGCGGGCGGCTTCTTCGCCAGCGCCGAGCCCGGAAATACCTTGAACTTGCGCTCGCGCGTGCCGCGATACATGCCCTGCTCGTCCTTGCGCGCGACATTCGCCGGCAGGCCCGCTAGCAGCGCGAGATGGATGGGTTCGTAGAGGTCGGGACTCGGGACTGGGGACTCGGGGTTCGGAGGAGCGGACTGCACTGTGCTGCGCGTTTCGCGGACGTGATTGGACACGGATACGGATTCCGGTGCACGCTTCGACCCTTGCTGTTGTTGTTGACTTTCCCGAGTCCCCAGTCCCGGATCCCGGGTCCCCGCTTCGAGCAGCAGTTGCCTGTGCAGCGCGCCCCACTCGCGCATCCGCATGAACGACACGAAATGCTTCGCGCACCAGTCGCGCAATTTCGATTGCGTCAATTCCGCGTGCGCGGCGCGGTATGCGTTCCAAAGGTTCAAGACGCCGATGAAGTCGGAGTGCGGATCGGCAAACCCGGCGTGCGCGGCATCGGCCTGCTGCTGCTTGTCGGCCGGGCGTTCGCGCGGATCCTGGGTGCCCAGGAACGCGACGATCGGCAACACTTCGTGAGCCACGCCGAGGGCCTGGGCTTCCACCAGCATGCGCGCCAGTTGCGCGTCGATCGGAGTCCGCGCGAGCTGCTTGCCGAGTGGCGTCAGCCGGCGCGCATCATCCACCGCGCCGATCTCGGCCAGCCGCCGCCATCCGTCATTGACGGCACGCGGTTCGGGCGGATCGATGAACGGGAAGGCTTCGACGTCACCCAGACCGAGGTCGAGCATGCGCAGGATCACGTCGGAAAGCGCGCTGCGGAGTATCTCCGGATCGCTGAACGCCGCACGCGATTGGAAGTCTGCCTCGTCATAGAGCCGCACGCAGATGCCCGGCCCGACGCGTCCGCAGCGTCCGGCGCGTTGGCTGGCTGCGGCCTGCGACACCGGTTCGATGTGCAAACGTTCGATCTGGCTGCGGCGCGAATAGCGCTTGACGCGCGCGTCGCCGGAGTCGACCACCCAGCGAATGCGCGGCACCGTCAGCGAGGTTTCGGCGACGTTGGTCGCGAGCACGATGCGGCGCGCCGGTCCGGGCTTGAACACGCGGTCTTGCTCCTTCACCGACAGCCGCGCGTACAACGGCAGCACTTCGGTGTGCCAGTACTGCCGCCGCGCCAGTGCGAGGTGTGCGTCGCGGATTTCGCGTTCACCCGGCAGGAACACCAGCACGTCGCCGCGCCAGGTTTCAGACGAGGTGCCTTCGCGGGTGATGTCGTCGAGCTCCGCCACCACCCGCTCGGTCACATTGCCCTCCCTGTCGGGTGGCCGGTAACGAATCTCGACCGGATACGCGCGCCCTTCGACCGTCACCACCGGCGCATCATCGAAATGCCCGGCAAAACGCGCCGTGTCGATGGTGGCCGAAGTGATGATGACCTTCAGGTCGCGCCGTCGACGCAACAGTTGCTTCAGGTAGCCGAGCAGGAAGTCGATGTTGAGGCTGCGTTCGTGGGCCTCGTCGATGATCAGCGTGTCGTAGGCCGACAACCAGCGGTCGTGCGCCATCTCCGCCAGCAGGATGCCGTCGGTCATGAATTTGACGAGGGTGTTGTCGCCGAGCTGCCTGGCGAAGCGCACCTCGAAGCCCACCACGCTCCCCGATGGGTCATTGCGCTCGCCGCCGAGTTCGCTGGCAACCCGACGCGCCATCGCCCGCGCGGCGAGCCGCCGCGGCTGGGTGCAACCGATCATGCCGGCAACGCCGCGCCCCGCCGCAAGACAGAGTTTGGGCAACTGCGTGGTCTTGCCGGAGCCGGTTGCGCCGGCAACCACCAGTACCTGATGCCTGCGGATCATTTCGACAAGCTCATCGGCGCGCTGCGTGATCGACAACGCTTCGTCCAGCGTGATCGGCGGCACGAGTGCGGCACGGGCCTCGCGCTGCGCTACCGAGGCGGCAATCTCGCGGGCAAGTTGGCGCAGCGCGTCGGGTGGCGCAGGCCGCTTGCGCTGCAGCGTGCGCAAGCGGGCCCGCAGTCTCCCGGCATCGCGGCTCAGCGCCTTGCCGAGCAGCCGCTCAAGATCGCCCAGCGGAGCCATGGCATCGACCGGAGACCGGCGTTTTCGCGCCCGGGGTTTCATCACGGCATGTTAACGGCAGGCTCCATCCGGTGCTGCCGTCCCAACCGGCTCTCCGTGCGCGAGCTGAAAACCACGCGGATTTGATGCATGATTGCACTTTTCCCGTCAAGGCCATCCCGATGCCGCGCACCCCATTGATCCTTGTCGCCGCCGTTGCCTGCGCATGCGCAGCCTGCTCACAGCAGTCGCCCACCAGCAGTTCCACGCCGGCCACGGGCTCCACGTCCGCGCCTGCGGTCTCGACCAGCTCCGCGCCGGCATCCGCCAGCACGGCGCCCAACATCGGCATCAACCTGTCCTACATCGACAAATCGGTGAAGCCGGGTGATGACTTCTTCGAATACGCCAATGGCGACTGGCTGAAGACCGCGCAGATCCCGGCTGACCGTTCCAGCACCGGCGCGTTCTACGACGTCTTCGAGATCACCGAAAAGCACACGGCTGCCCTGATCAGGAATGCCGGTGCCGGCAATCCGCCGGCCGGCAGCAACCAGCGCAAGATCGCGGACTATTACGCCGCATACATGGACACCTCGGCGATCGACAAGGCGGGCCTGAAACCTCTGCAGCCGGAGCTTGGCACGATCCGCGCGATCAAGACCCGCGCCGACCTCGCCCGCGTGCTCGGCAGCCGCCTGCGTGCCGATGTGGACCCGATCAACGACACCCACTTCCACACCCGGCACCTGTTCGGATTGTTCGTCACCAAGGGTCTGGAAGAGGCTTCGACGCAGATTCCCTACCTGCTGCAGGGCGGCCTCGGCATGCCGAGCCGTGACTATTACCTCTCCAAAGATCCGCACATGGCGGATGCGCGCGACAAGTACAAGACCTATGTCGCCGCGCTGCTGAAACAGGCCGGGATCGCCGACGCCGACAAGAAGGCCGCTGCGGTTTTTGCGCTGGAAACGAAAATCGCCAAGGCGCAGGAAAGTCTCGTCGACAGCGAGGACATCCACAAGGCAACCACGTTGTGGACCGTGCCCGAGTTTTCAAGCAAGGCACCGGGGCTCGACTGGAACGCGTACTTCAAGGCCGCCGGTCTGGACCACGCCAAGCGTATCGACGTGTGGCAGCCGTCCGCGATCACCGGCGAATCGAAACTGGTCGCCAGCCAGCCGCTCGATGCGTGGAAGGACCTGCTGGTGTTCCATACCCTGGATGCCGCCGCACCGCTGTTGGCCAAGCCGCTTGAAGAATTGAGCTTCGATTTCTACGGCAAGACCCTGCAGGGAACACCCCAGCAGCGCGAACGCTGGAAACGCGCGGTCAGCGCCACCAACACCGACCTCGGCGACGCGGTCGGACAGTTGTACGTCGAAAAATACTTCCCGGCGTCGTCCAAGGCCGCCGCCCAGGCGATGGTCAAGAACCTGCTCGCCGCTTTCCGCACCGGCATCCAGAACCTCACGTGGATGTCGCCCGGAACCAGGCAGAAAGCCGAGGCCAAGCTCGACACGCTGAAGGTCGGCGTGGGCTACCCCGACCAGTGGCGTAATTATTCATCGCTCGAGATCAAACCCGACGACGCGCTGGGCAATCACCAACGCGCGCTGAAGTTCGAATACGAGCTTGCCAAGGCCAAGATCGGCAAGCCGATCGACGACAACGAATGGTGGATGACCCCGCAGACGGTCAACGCGGTGAACCTGCCGCTGCAGAATGCGCTCAACTTCCCCGCCGCGATCCTGCAGCCGCCGTTCTTCGACCCGAACGCCGATCCGGCCGCCAACTATGGCGCAATGGGCGCCGTCATCGGTCACGAAATCAGCCACAGCTTCGACAATACGGGCGCGGATTTCGATGCCCATGGCCGCTTGAAGAACTGGTGGACGCCGGCCGATCTCAAGCACTTCGAGGCCGCCACCGACGCGCTGGCCAGGCAATACAGCACGTACGAAGCGCTGCCGGGCCTGCACGTGAACGGCAAGCAGACGCTGGGCGAGGACATCGCCGACGTGTCAGGGCTGACGGCTGCGTACCGCGCCTACCATCTGTCGCTGGACGGCAAGCCGGCGCCGATGATCGACGGTTTGACCGGCGACCAGCGTTTCTTCATCGCGTTCGGGCAGGCATGGCGAGGCAAGATCCGCGACGCCGCATTGCGCCAGCGACTGGCGACCGACGTGCACGCGCCGGGCCGGTTCCGCGCCGAGACCGTACGCAACCTCGATCCCTGGTACAAGGCGTTCAATGTGCAGCCCGGCGAGAAGCTGTACCTGAAACCTGACCAACGCGTGAAGATCTGGTGACCCACGCTGAAATCTGAATGTGAACGCAATGGCGAGCGGCCATTCGGCCCCGATCCAGTCCGCGCACGGTAGGGTTGTCATTGTAGCGCCCCGATTTCCACGGCGTGACCACGCGCTGCTTTCGGTTCAACCCGTCCGAGAAGGAGATTACCGCATGTCCAGCAAGATCTTCCGAACCCTCTGCCTTGCCGTCGGCGTGACGGCCACGTTGGCGTTCGCCGGCTGCACGAACTATGTCAAGAAGACCGATTTCGACGCCGCCATTTCCAAGCTTCGGCAAACGGACCAGAACCTTCAGCAGCAGATCGATTCGCTGACGCAGGACATGAAGAGTCATTTCGCCAAGTACGACACCGAAATCACGGCGATGCAGGGTCGCATCCAGGTTGATGACATCGCCCACTTCGCATTCAACAGCGCCACGCTGCAGGATCAGGACAAGTCCAAGCTGGATGAATTTGCCAAGGTCATGCGCGCGCACCATTCCAATGCAATGGTGACCGTGGAGGGCTTTGCCGACCCCGCGGGTTCGACGCGCTACAACCAGCACCTGGGGCTGGAGCGCGCCCAGGCCGTGCGCGATTATCTGGTCAATCAGGACGGCATGACGGCCGGCCAGGTACGCGCGGTCAGCTATGGCGAGGCGAAAAATCGTCAGGTCAAGCCCGGAGCCACACACGCCGACGGAACCCCCAACCGTCGTGCGACGCTGGTGATCGACTTTGTCGGCACCACAAGCTGACGATCACCCCCGATGCAATCAGGCGCCCGGACAGGAAAACCCGTCCGGGCGCTCTTGTGTCAAGCTCGAGAGGCGCAGTTCGGGACCCGCACCCACCGGTCCGCACGGGAAACGGTGCCGCACCACAGCCGGAACACCCGCAGAGAAACGGCGGGTTGCCGGCAGGCGGCTGATGTACCACGACGAGCCTGATCCGGCAAAGCACTCAAAGAATGTCACGCAAACTCATGTTTTAAGCCAACATTTTTGCGTGACTTCCTTACGCAATGCCCAGCCCGTTGATCTCGCCAATAGCATCGCCATCGAAGCCGGCCAACCGGGCGAATGTGCGCCCGCGCTCGGCGTAATCCCTGAACTGGTCGAAGCTCGGCGCGCCGGGCGACAGCAACACCACGCCGCTCGCCGCTGTCAGGTTCCGCGCCCGCGCAACCGCCGCGGCCAGATCGGCGGTTTCCTCGACAGCGCAAGCAACGGCCGCGTCGCGCAACGCACGCGCAATGCGCGAACCGGCCGCGCCTTGCACGATCACTGCGTGCGGCGGCGCAACGCGCAGCGCCTGCGCGAACACTGCCCAATCGAGGCCTCGATCGTGGCCGCCCAGAATCAACGTCACCGTACGTCCGCGCAGGCTCTCCAGCGCGGCCAGCGCGGCAGCGGGCGTGGTACTGATCGAATCGTCGATCCATTCGATCCCCTCGCGCACACCCAGCGGGGTCAGGCGGTGCGGCAGCGGCCGAAAGTCATGGAGCGAAGCCGCGGCAGCGCGCGCGTCGAACCCCAGCAACCCGAGGGCG